>CANBSV010000037.1 GCA_947372225.1 Burkholderiales bacterium
GACCCCGAACTGCGCAAGGACACCGACGAGCGGGCGCGATTGCTCAATGCGGCTGACGTGGCGTTCCTGTGCCTGCCCGACGCGGCCTCTCGCGAGGCGGCCACGCTGATCACCAACCCCGACACCTGCCTGATCGACGCGAGCACTGCGCACCGCACGGCACCGGGCTGGGCCTTCGGCCTGCCCGAGCTGGCGCCGCAGCAGCGCGCAGCCATCCGCGCCAGCAAGCGCATCGCCAACCCCGGCTGCCACGCCAGCGCCTTCATCTTGCTGCTGCGCCCGCTGGTGGACGCCGGCGTGGTGCCGGCCGACACGCCGGTGACGGCCACCTCGATCACCGGCTACTCGGGCGGCGGCAAAAGCATGATTGCCGACTACGAAGCTGCCGGCCCGACGATCGCCCCGGGCGGCACCACCGCACCGGCGTACCAGCCGCTGGCCGCACCACGCCCCTACGCGCTGGCGCTGGCGCACAAACACCTGCCCGAGATGAAGGCCCACACGGGCCTGACCGCACCACCGGTGTTCATGCCCATCGTGGGCCCGTTCTACAAGGGGCTGACGGTGAGCGTGCCGCTGCACCGTTCGCAACTGGGCACATCCGTGGGCGCTGCCGAGTTGCACGCCGCGTTGACGCAGCGCTACGCCGGCGAGCGCTTCATCCGGATGATGCCGCTGTGCGACGCGGCCACGCTGGCCGACGGTTTCTTTGATGTGCAGGCCTGCAACGACACCAACCGGGTCGACCTGTTCGTGTTCGCGAGCGACTCTCAGGTGCTGCTGATGGCACGGCTCGACAACCTGGGCAAAGGCGCCAGCGGCGCGGCGGTTCAGGCCATGAACGTGCACCTGGGTGTCGACGAGGCGCTGGGCCTGTGACGATGCAGCAGCGGCCAAAGGGCCGCTAGCAAGCACTCACATCAGGTCGATTCGCCCGACCATTTCCTGGGCAAAGGCCACGAAGGCCTGAGCGCCCTTGGACGACGGATCGAAGATCACGCCCGGCAGGCCGTAGCTGGGCGCCTCGGCCAGTCGCACGTTGCGCGGGATCACCGTGTCGAACACCTTGTCGCCGAAGTGCGTCTTGAGTTGCTCGCTCACCTGCTGCTGCAAGGTGATGCGCGGATCGAACATCACCCGCAGCAAGCCGATGATCTTCAGATCGGGGTTGAGGTTGGCGTGCACCTGCTTGATGGTGTTGACCAGGTCGGACAACCCCTCGAGCGCAAAGTACTCGCACTGCATCGGCACGATCACGCCGTGCGCACTGCACAGGCCGTTCAGCGTGAGCATGCTGAGCGACGGTGGGCAATCGATCAGCACGAAGTCGTACTGGTCATTGGCCGTGGCCAGCGCACCCTTGAGTCGCCGGTCGCGCCGCTCCAGGTCCACCAACTCGACCTCGGCACCGGCCAGCTCACGGTTGGCGCCGACCACGTCGTAGCCGACCTTGTCATTGCGCTGGCGGGCTTCTGCAATCGATGCGTTTTCGAGCAGAACGTCGTAGACGCTCAGCTCCAGCGCGCGCTTGTCGATGCCCGAGCCCATGGTGGCGTTGCCCTGCGGATCGAGGTCAACCACCAGAACACGCTGCCCCACCCGGGCCAGACCGGCGGCCAGATTCACCGTCGTGGTGGTCTTGCCGACCCCGCCTTTTTGATTGGCGATGCAGAAAACTCGGGCCATGGCGGGGATGTCGGGCTAGGGGTGGAAGGCCGCCTTGCGCAGCACTCGGTGAGTGCCGGGCCGGCCGGGAGGCAAGCGCAGATTATAGAAACCGGGCCCGCCAAACGAGGCGGCCATGGGCGCCGCGTGGCACCTTCAAATGAGCATGTTTGACGGCGGTCGGCCGCCGTCACACTGTGGAGGCGGAGTTCGCGTCCCCAGTGCGCAGCCTCATCCAGACCAGGCAACGCTCTGCCTGCAAGCCGGGAACGGTGAGTGGTTCCACGTGAAACACGTCGATGTCGCTCGGCAGCGCGGCCAGTTCGTCGGTCGGTGCCCTGCCCTTCATGGCCATCCACACGCCTTGAGGCGCCAGCAGTGCGCGACTGAGCCGTGTGAAATCGACCAGCGACGCAAACGCCCGCGAGGTGATGACATCGAACGGCGCGCCTCGCAGCGACTCAACCCGTGAGTGCTCGCCACTCAGGTTGCGCAGCCCCAGTTCGGCCGCCGCCTGCCGGATGAACGCGGCCTTCTTGCCGACCGTGTCCACGCACACCACCTGCCAGTGCGGGAACATCGCCGCCAGAACCACACCAGGCAAACCCCCGCCGCTGCCCACATCAAGCACGCGGATTGCTCGCGGCGTGGCCTCTGCCCCACCGCCGGGTGGCTGTGCCAGCTGCCGCGACATCGGCCCCACCACCGCCAGACAGTCGGCCAGATGCTGGCGCAGCATGTCTTGCGGATCACGCACCGCCGTCAGGTTGTAGGTGGCGTTCCAGCGAGCCAGCAAATCCAGATAGGCGAGCAGGCGATCGACAGGCGCCTCGAGGCGAAGCTCGGAGAGTGTCGACTCCAGCGAAGGCCGCAGCGGATGCCCGGGCATGGGATCAGGCGGCATCGGCCAGGCTGGAAGCGTCGCGCTCGCCGTGACGGTTGCTGCCGGTCGCCTCAGCGAACCCCGCAAAGCGGCCCTTTTTCAGGTGCACCAGCAGCAGCGAAATCGCGGCGGGCGTCACGCCCGACATGCGAGACGCCTGCCCCAGCGTTTCCGGCCGATGGCGACTCAGGTTCTGCCGCACTTCATAGCTGAGAGCGGACACCTGTGCGTAATCCAGTTCCGCCGGCAGCGGGAGGTGCTCATAACGCGCAGCGCGCTCGACCTCGTCGTTTTGCTTGACGATGTAGCCGGCGTACTTGACGGCGATCTCGATCTGCTCGATCACCGCATCGGCCAGCGCCACACCCAGCTCGCCGCGCAATGTTTCACGTGAAACCGCCGACTCCGGGCACGCTGCGGCAGCCACCTCGGTCAGCACATCGTGCGTGACCTCGGGGCGGCGCAGCAAATCAAGCAGACTGTATTCATGTTCCAACGCCTTGCCCAGCAGGCGCCCGGCCACGTCCGCCGTCAGGGTCTGCGGGCGCACCCAGGTCTCCCGCAGCCGCTGTGTTTCACGTGAAACAGCGTCGCGCTTGCGGTTGAAGGCCGCCCAGCGCACGTCGTCGACCAGCCCCAGCTCGCGACCGTGCTCCGTCAGGCGCTGGTCGGCGTTGTCTTCGCGCAGCTGCAACCGGTACTCGGCGCGGCTGGTGAACATGCGGTACGGCTCGGTCACGCCCTTGGTGATGAGGTCGTCCACCAGCACCCCAAGGTAAGCCTCGCTGCGTCCCGGCGTCCAGGCCGGGCGCTCGCGCACCTGCAGCGCGGCGTTCAAGCCGGCGAACAAGCCCTGCGCGGCCGCCTCTTCGTAGCCCGTGGTGCCATTGATCTGACCGGCGAAAAACAGCCCGCGGATCGACTTGGTCTCGAAGCTCGCCTTGAGCGCGCGCGGGTCGAAGTAGTCGTACTCGATGGCGTAGCCGGGGCGCAGGATGTGAGCGTTCTCCAGGCCTTGCATCGACTGCACGGCGGCGAGCTGGATGTCGAACGGCAGCGAGGTGGAGATGCCATTCGGATAGAACTCGTGCGTGGTTAGCCCTTCGGGCTCGAGGTAGATCTGGTGCGAGTTCTTGTCGGCGAAGCGGTTGACCTTGTCCTCGATGCTCGGGCAGTAGCGTGGCCCCACCCCTTCAATCACCCCGGTGAACATCGGGCTGCGGTCAAACCCCGAGCGGATCATTTCGTGCGTGCGCTCGTTGGTGTGGGTGATCCAGCATGGCACCTGCTCCGGGTGCTGCGAGGCGTCGCCCAGGTAGCTGAACACCGGCATCGGCGTCGACGCCGGCGTGCCATCGGCCAGCGGCACGCCATCACCGTGCTGCGGCGTGAGGCGCGAAAAGTCGATGCTGCGCCCGTCGATGCGCGGCGGTGTCCCGGTTTTCAGTCGGGCCTGCGGCAGCTTGAGCTCCTTCAACCGCGCCGAAAGCGTGACCGCCGGCGGATCGCCCGCGCGCCCGGCCGCATGGTTGTCGAGCCCCACGTGCACGCGGCCATTGAGAAACGTGCCCGCCGTCAACACCACCGCCTTTGCACGGAAGCGAACGCCCACTTGCGTCACGACCCCTGTCACAGCGTCACCTTCGACCATCAAGTCGTCACAGGCGCCCTGGAAAAGGCGCAGGTTCGGCTGATTTTCGAGTCGCCGCCTGATGGCCGCGCGGTACAGCACGCGGTCGGCCTGGGCGCGGGTGGCGCGCACCGCCGGGCCCTTCGATCCGTTGAGGATGCGGAACTGGATGCCCGCCTCGTCGGTGGCTGCGGCCATCGCGCCGCCAAGCGCATCGACCTCCTTGACCAGGTGGCCCTTGCCAATGCCGCCGATCGACGGGTTGCAACTCATCTGCCCCAGCGTCTCGATGTTGTGCGTGAGCAGCAAGGTGCCGCAGCCCATGCGCGCCGAGGCGAGCGCGGCCTCGGTGCCGGCATGACCGCCGCCGATCACAATCACGTCGAAGACTTGGGGAAACCACATGGTGTTGCCTGTTTTTAGAGCAGAGCCAGATTGTAGGGAGCCGCCCCCATCCCCCGCAGCGGCAGAGGTGGCCTGCCGCCCCGGTTGTGGCGCGTGCTGCACCGCACCGTCCATCTCCAGCCCGATCCCCGGCATGCCGTTCGCGAACGGTCTGGGCAAGCCCGCGGGCGTGCGCTGCGTGCAACTCAGCGACGACGGCCTGTGCGCCCTGTTCGGTCAGCCCGAGCGGCCGGCGGTCTGTTCATCACTGCGCCCCAGCCTGGAGATGTGCGGCACGTCGCAAGCCCACGCCATCGCCTGGCTCAGCGCGCTGGAGCGCTCCACGGCGCCCTGAGGCCGGCGCAGCGACGGCCCGATGCGCCCTCAGCCGGAACGCCACATCTCGATGTGCGGAATGTCGTCTTCCAAGTAAACCGCACCCACCGCCACAAAGCCGGTCTCGCGGTAGAACGCCTCGAGGTGCGCCTGCGCCGAGATGCGGATGCCCTGCTCCGGATGCGCCGCGACCGTGTGGGCGACCGCCCGGCGCACCAGCTCGCGGCCCAGACCGGCGCCGCGCGCGGCTGACGTGGTGAGCACCCGGCCGATCGACGGCTCGGGGTATTTCACGCCCGGATCGACCACACGCGCATACGCCAGCGGCAGCCGCTGCTGCGGCGACCACGCGGCCAGATGAAAGCTGGCCTCGTCGTAATCGTCGGCGTCAAGGTAGGCGCAGTGCTGCTCGAGCACGAACACCTGCTGGCGCGCGCCATGGATGCGCTGCAGCTCGATCGCCGTCAGCCCATCCAGGCGACTCCAGCGCCACTTCAGATCAGGCCACCGGGCGGAAAAGTTCGCCACGGGAGAGCGCCCTCAGGCCAGCAGGCGGTTGAGCTCGCCGCTCGCGATCAGCCGCGCCAAGTCATCCGCCCCACCGATCAGCGAGCCCTTGACGAACACCATGGGCAGCGTCGGCCAGCCGGTCCACATCTTCAACGCCAGACGCTCGCGCCAGCGGCTGAAGTAGCTGCCGTATTCCAGATATTGGTAGTGCACGCCGGCCGCATCAAGCGCCTTGCGCGCGCGCTTGCAAAACGGGTTGCCCGACATGCCGACCACCAGCACGGCATTTGACAGCGACGCGGCCTGCACGTTGTGCACCACCTCGGCGTGCAGGTGATTGACGGCCTCACGGACGGCCGGATGCACGCGGGATTCGTCAAGCACGGGTCGGGTCATGGCTCACTCCATCAAGAACACGCCCAAGGGTAGCTGATGCTCGCGGATTGGTATTGACGCCGATCCATCCCGCGCCGGACTCGCTTCTCGTACAAAATTTCGCTGCTGCCGTGCGGGCGTGCTTCGTGCTTGCGCTGCGCTGCCGTCCCACCCCCTGTTTGCCAACCGAACCGACAAGGATTTGCTCGCCATGGTCACTCCTCTGAAGAAGCTCACCCTCGCACTGGCCTGCCTGTGCAGCCTCGGCGCCGCCGTGGCAGCCGACCAGAAGGTGCTCAACATCTACAACTGGTCCGACTACATCGCCGACGACACGATCAAGAACTTCGAGAAGGAAACCGGCATCAAGGTTCGCTACGACAACTACGACAACAACGAAATCCTGCACGCCAAGTTGGTCGCCGGCAAAACCGGCTACGACATCGTCGTGCCGGGCGCGCACTTCGCCAAGTCGCAGATCGAAGGCGGCCTGCTGCAAAAGCTGGATCGCAGCAAGCTCACCAACTGGGGCAACCTCGACACCGGGCTGCTCGAGCAGCTGGCCAAGGTCGACCCGGGCAACGAGCACCTGGTCGACTGGCTGTGGGGCTATGTGGCCGTGGGCATCAACACCGCCAAGGTCAAGAAAGCACTCGGCGACATGCCGATGCCCGAAAACGCCTGGAGCCTGGTGTTCGACCCGCAATACAGCAGCAAGCTCAAGTCGTGCGGCATCAGCATTCTCGATTCGGCCTCCGAGGTGCTGCCCATCGCCATGATCTACGCCGGCAAGCCCCCGTTCAGCCGCGAGACCGCCGACTACGACGCTGCCGCCGCGGTGCTCAAGGCCGCGCGCCCCAACATCACCCGCTTCTCGTCATCGGGTTACATCAACGATCTGGCCGCCGGGTCGGTGTGCGTCGTGATGGGCTACTCGGGCGACATCAACATCGCACGCGCCCGCGCCCTCGAAGGCAAGTCCAAGGTGGACGTGCTGGCGCTGGTGCCCAAGGGCGGCTCGACGCTGTTCTTCGACACCATGGCGATCCCGAAGGACGCCAAGAACGTCGAGAACGCGCACCTGTTCATCAACTACATCCTGCGCCCCGAGGTGCACGCGTCGCTGACCAACAAGGTCTTCTATGCCAACCCCAACGCGGCGTCGCTCAAGTTCGTCAAGAAGGACGTGGCCGAGAACACCACGATCTTCTTGAGCGATGCCGACAAGAAACTCATGGCCGCGCCTGACAGCTTGCCGCAGGCGGTCAAGCGCGTGCAAACGCGGGTGTTCACCAGCTTCAAGGCCGGGCGCTGAATTCGGCGCCCTGGCGGCGCCTCAGGTCGTGTGCAGCACAAAAGAGCCGGACGGGGCCTTGTTGAAGTCGAACCCCTGAACGGTCTTCGACTCGGCTCCATGCCGGCTCACGTAGTCCACGTGCACCATCATGACCTGAGCGAACTCGGGCTGTCCGACGATCGATTTTTCAAGGGCCTGAATCATTTTCAAGGCCTCGCTGCTGCGAGCCGCAGACGCCGCCTCGTTCAGTGGGCTGTTGACGACGGTGAGCGTGATCTGGTGCGCCGTTGAATGGACTTCAATGTCGGTGGCCTTGTATCCCGCAGCGGCGGCCACCGCTTCTTGAATCGCCGGGATGGCAGCGCCCTGCGTGGCAACTTGCGCCGCATCAGAGGGCATGTCAGCGGCGCCAGCCGGTGCTGAGCCAATCCATGCCACGGCGGCCAGCAGACTCACGATCAAGCGGATGTTCTTCATGGGATCCTTCATGGGCTGGGGTCGATGGCCAGTGCCACCAGGCCGCTCAGGATGAGGCTGGTCCTCTTCCACCCGTTGACCCCGCGCAAGCTGAAGGAAAAGGCTGCGGGATCGCGCCCCCTCACTCCACCTTCACGCCCTTCCAGAACGCCACGCGGCCCTTGATGTTGGACGCGGCCTCGGTCGGCTCCGGGTAGTACCAGACCGCGTTCTCGTTGAGTTCGCCGTCGACCATCAGGCTGTAGTAGTACGCCTGGCCCTTCCAGGGGCAGCCGGTGCGGTGATTGCTGAAGGTCACGTGCTGGCGGTTCAGGCTGTCTGCCGGGAAATAGGAGTTGCCCTCGACGACCACGATGTCGTCGCTCTCGGCGATGGTCACGCCGTTCCAGGTGGCTTTCATGGGGGTCCTTTCAATGGCTTTCGTGGCCGGCTGGCCGCAGATCCGTCAAGCGTACAGTGCGGCCGCTTTTTGCAAGCGCTTGGCCACGGCGGTGGCCAGCGCCTTGTCGCCCACCACGCGCACGCTGTCGCCGTGACGCAAGATGTCCATCATCAACTCGGTGGGCTCGCTGTAGGGCACCTGCAATTCGTAGCCGCCGCTGCGGTCGCCCTGGGGCGCGGTCTGGCCGTCGGCCGTGAGCCAGCGTGACTTTTGCTGCGGGTGCCATTCCTCGTTGGCCACCCACTGTGCGGCCTCAGGCTCGAACACCAGCGTGGCCCATTTCAGGCGCGCGCCGCTGCCGCCGTAGATGCCATAACTGCCGTCGAACTCGGCCTCGATGTCCTTGAGCGACACCGCCTTGGCGCGGGTATCGAGCGCGCGAGCCTCGAGCACCGCATCGAGCGCGAAGCGGCGCAGGCCGTCGCTGACGTGGCACCAGGCGTCGAGGTACCAGGTGTTGCGGTAGTTCACCAGCCGCTGCGGCGAGACCTCGCGCTCGGAGTGGGTCCGGCCGTTGCGCTTGAAATAGTTCAGCCACACCCGCTTGCGCTGCACCAGCGCGCTGCCCAGCAGCTCGAAGTGGCGGCTGGGCACGCGGCGACGCGCGGTGCCGATCAGCTTGACGCGACGCACCAGCTCGCGCGCCTCGTTCGCATCGGCGCCGAGCAGGCCTTGCAGCCGGTCCATCATGGGCTGCAGGTGGCGCGCGAGCACGCCGTCATCGTCGAGACCCGACATCAGCTGGTGCATGGTGAGCAGCGCGTGCAGCTCGCGCTCGCTGAACCACACACCGGGCAGCTCGTGCTGCACCGTTTTGGCCGCACCGCTGGCCATGCTGCCGGCGGGATCGAGCCGGTAGCCCTTGTCGTCGTGGTCGTAGGTGATGGGCGCGCCCATGCGGTCGCGCAGGTACTGCAGATCGCGCTTGAGCGTGGCGGGCGACACGCCCAGCTCCTCGATCAGCGCCTCGAAATTCACGCAGCCGCGGCTGCGCAACAGCCGTTCGATCTTGTAGAAGCGTTCAGTGCGGTCCATGGGGCCCCCTGGCATGGGTTGGGTTTGGCGATGTCGCTCACTGAATGAGCGACTTGCGGGTCGCAAGCTTACGCTAAAGTTTGAAACGGCCCCTTGTGCTGGCTCATTCAGTGAGCCACTGGCCGCACACACTGGCTCCATCGTGGCATGTCGCTGCGACCTGAGGAGCCCGCATGACCCCCGACCTCTTTGCCGACGACAGCCACACCTGGTTTGTGCCCAGCCCGCCCAAGCGCACTCGCGCGGGCAACAGTCACCCCGCCGCGAGCGCGCCGCTCACGCTGCACCAGCACATCGGCTTTCAGCTCGGCTGGGATCACGCCCGCCACGGCGTGGCGCCGCCGCGTCCGCATGCGCTGGAGCCCTCGCCGCTGCAGCAGGGCTGGCGCGCGGGACTGGCGTGCTTTGGCGCACACCGGCCGGTGCCGCGCCGCGCAGTGCGCCAGTGGCTGCAACTGCGCTTGAACGCCTGGCTGCACGGAATCCACGTCGAGCTGCTGCACATCACACCGAACCACCTGCATCACATCGAGGTCTTGGTGTGCCCGATCACCCGCGCAGCACTCGGCCACGCCAACGAGCCGGCGGCTGCCGCGGCCATCAACCGGGTGCGCCACGATGCCGGCTATGCGGCCGGCAACCTCGCGGTGATGAGTCAGCGCGCCCATGTGGCCAAGGCGGCGCACGGCTTCAGCACGGCATGGGCCACCGCGCAGGTGCTGCAAGCGCAAGACCAGGCGCCGGCCCCACACGGCGCAGCCAACCCTGCCTCCACCTGCGAGGGCCTCGGCGCCGCGGCCTGGAGCCGCATCGCCGTGCTGTGCAGCTTCGTCGAAACGCTGCCGCACGAGCAGGCTTGCGAGCTGCCGCTGAGCGTGCTGCCGCCCAACCGGCTGCGCCTGTTCAACCCGGTGCAAGCGCTGCAGGTGTTCATCAGCCGTCAGCTGCTCAGCGCCGGCTGGAGCCAGCGCATCAACGCATTCGAAGCGCTGCTGAGCGGGCTGCCTGCGCAACGCGCCTTCCGTTCGTTCTTTCAAACGCTGCTGCCGCGCGTGCTCGAAGCCAAGGGCTTGAGCGGCGCGCAGGAATCGCGCTGGGCGCTCGAAGACGCCTGGGGGCACCCGGCGGTGCTGCAGCGCTGGACGCGCTTTGCACGGCTGCTCACTCCGGCCGAGTGCGAGGCCGTGATGCAGCGAGCGACTGCCACGCACCTCGCGCCCGAAGGCGTGCGTTTCGAGTCTCAGGCCGATGCCCACGCGACCGAAGGCTGGTGCCTCGAGACCCGCGGCCACGTGCCTCACGAACTGGCGAGCGACTCCCTCGGGACCAGGCTCACAGTCGA
Organism: Burkholderiales bacterium; assembly: GCA_947372225.1. GTDB lineage: Bacteria > Pseudomonadota > Gammaproteobacteria > Burkholderiales > Burkholderiaceae_C > PBB1. The sequence goes on from CANBSV010000037.1 coordinate 10,377, forward strand.
CGCGCACACCTTGCACTGAGGTCCCGCGCAGCCCCACCCACCGGCGGTGGGCGGTGGCACAGGCGGCAGGGGGCCGTGGCTACACTTCAACGCCATGTCCGCAGTACCCGTCGCCAGACTGGCGCTGTCCGCCACCGTGCTCGCCCTGCTGGGCGGCTGTGCGTTGTCGCCGGGCGCACCCACCCCGTCGCAAGATGCGGCCGCCTCCTTGCCCGCTCAGTGGTACGCGCCAACGCCACACCACGGTGAACTGGGCGATCTGTCGCGCTGGTGGGCCCAATTCGCTGACCCGCTGCTCGACCGCCTGATCGCCGATGCCCAGCGCGTGAGCCCCACGGTGTCGGCCGCGCGGCTGCGCATCGAGCAATCGCGCGCCGCGCGTGCCGCGGCCGACGCCGATCGCCTGCCGCAGATCGACGCCAGCGCCAACGCGCAGCGTGGCGTGTACGACAGCCGCGGTGTGGCCGCCACCAGCGCCAATGGCTCGATCACCGCGTCGTGGGAGCTTGACCTGTTCGGCAGCAACGCCGCCGCGCGCGCGGGCGCCGAGGCGCGCTTCGCCGGCGCGCAGGCGCTTTGGCACGACGCACGCATCTCGGTGGCCGCCGAGGTGGCCACCCAGTACACCGCGCTGCGCGCTTGCGAGGCTGCCGTGGCGCAGTGGCAGGTCGATGCCGACTCGCGCGCCGAGACCGCTCGGCTGACCGGCCTCACACGCCGGGCCGGCTTCGACGCGCCGTTGCGCGAGTCGCTCGCGCGAGCGGCCGCCGCACAGACCCACGCGCAGCTGGTGGCGCAACGCACGCAGTGCGAGTCCACCGTCAAGGCGCTGGTCGCACTCACCGCGCAGCCCGAGCCCGACTTGCGTGCGGCGCTGGCGGCCTCGCGTGGCGTCATCGCGCAGCCGCGCGAGATCGCGGTGCCGGCGCTGCCCGCCGCACTGCTGCAGCAGCGCCCCGATCTGGCCGGCGCCGAGCTCGATGTGCTGGCTGCCGCGGCCAACGTGACCGAAGTGCGCATCGACCGGCTGCCGCGCATCCGGCTCAACGGCAGTGTGGGTGCCACGCACTACCAGGGCGGCGGCTTTGGCGGCATCGGCGGTGCGGGCATTCCCAGCATCGACGGCAGCGGCTCCACCTGGTCCATCGGGCCGCTGTCGGTGTCGATGCCGATCTTCGATGGCGGCGCACGCGCGGCCAAGGTCGAGTCGGCGCGCGCCGGCCTCACGCACGCTCAGGCGCAATACGCTGCAACCGTGCGCCGCGCGCTCGAGGACGTCGAGCAGGCACTCGTGTCGCTGCAAGGCACCGCCGATCGGCAAACCGATGCCGAAACCGCCGCCACCGGCTATGCCGAATCCCTGCGCGCGACCGACGCACGCTATCGCGGCGGACTGGGCAACGGCTTCGACCTCGAGGACGCGCGCCGCGCCTCGGCGCAGGCCCAGCTGGCCGTGATCGACCTGAAGCGCGAACGCGTGACCGCCTGGATCTCGCTGTACCGCGCACTCGGTGGCGGCTGGGATGCCAAAGCGCCCGACGCATCGAGCGTGGATCCGGTGACCACCGCCAAGACCGCGCACTGAACGCCACCCAAAACACCCGCCTGGACCGCCCCATGAGCCCGACCCCTCGCCTCGCACCAGCGCTGTTGACCCTGACGCTCATGGCCGCTGCCGCGCTGGCGCTGGGCGCACACGCCGCCGACAGCGCTCCGGCCGCGCCGACCCGCGCCGCGCTCACCGTCACCGTGACCCAGCCGCAGCCCGCCGAGCTGTCGATGACGGTCACCGCCAACGGCTCCATCGCCGCCTGGCAGGACGCCAGTGTGGGCAGCGAAGTCGCCGGCCTGCGGCTCGACTCGGTGCGCGTCAACGTGGGCGATGTGGTGCGGCGTGGTCAGCTGCTCGCGAGCTTTGCGACCGAGACGGTGCAAGCCGATCTGGCCGAGGCGCGCGCACGCGTCGCCGAGGCCGAGGCCGCCGCGACGGAAGCCGCCGCCAACGCCGAACGCGCACGCGGCCTGCAAGCCAGCGGCGCGCTCAGCGCCCAGCAGATCGACCAGTACGTCACCGCCGAGCGCAGCGCGCAGGCGCGGCTCGAGGCGCAACGCGCCGCCGCGCAGGTGCAGCAGCTGCGCCTGAAGCACACGCAGGTGATCGCACCCGACCACGGCGTGATCTCCGCGCGCAACGCCGCGGCCAGCGTGGGCGCGGTGCCGGCGGCAGGGCAGGAGTTGTTCCGGCTGATCCGCCAGGGCCGGCTGGAGTGGCGTGCCGAGGTGCAGGCCGGCGACCTTGAGCGGCTCAAACCCGGCATGGCGGTGCACGTGACGCTGGCGGGCGAGGGCGGCAGCACCATCACCGGCCGGCTGCGCATGGTCGCGCCCACGGTCGATGCGCAAACCCGCGACGGCCTGGTCTATGTGGATCTGCCCGCACCGGGCGCGGCTCGTGCCGGCATGTTCGCGCGCGGCGAGTTCGAACTGGGCTCGCGCCGCGCGCTCACGCTGCCGCAAGCCGCCGTGAAACTGCGCGACGGGTTGAACTACGTGCTGCAGCTCGACGGCGAGACGAAAGTGCGCGAGGTCAAGGTCACCACGGGGCGCCGCCAGGGCGATCGCATCGAGATCACCGGCGGGCTCGACGCCGCCGCGCGCGTGGTGGCCGACGGTGTGGGCTTTCTGGGCGACGGCGACACCGTGCGAGTGATCGCCGCAGCGCCTGCCGCCACGCCGGGGCGCTCGACCAACCCGCAGCCCACGCGCTGAAGGCCCGGGCCACGCCATGAATTTTTCGACCTGGTCGATCAAGAACCCGATCCCGTCGGTGATGCTGTTCGTCTTGCTCACGCTGGCCGGGCTGATGGGCTTCCGGTCGATGAAGGTGCAGATGTTCCCGGACCTCGAGCTGCCGGTGGTCACCGTCACCGCCACGCTGCCGGGGGCTTCGCCCACGCAGCTCGAGACCGAGGTGGTGCGCAAGATCGAGAACTCGGTGGCCGCCATCTCCGGCGTGAAGCACATCCACGCCAAGGTGCAAGACAGCAGCACCGTCATCAGCGTGGAGTTCCGCCTCGAAAAGCCCACCCAGGAGGCGGTGGACGGCGTGCGCGAGGCGGTCAACCGCATCAGCACCAGCTTGCCGGCCGACCTGCGCGACCCGGTGATCGCCAAGCTCGAGATCTCCGGCGCGCCGATCCTGACGTACTCCATTGCCGCGCGCCACATGGACGACGAGGCGCTGAGCTGGTTCGTCGACAACACGGTGATCAAGCGGCTGCTGAGTCTGCGCGGCGTGGGGGCGGTCAGCCGAGTGGGTGGCGTGTCGCGCGAGGTGCAGGTGGCGCTCGATCCGCTGCGGCTGCAAGCGCTCAACGCCTCGGCTTCGGACATCTCGCGCCAGCTGCGCAAGATCCAGCAGGACGCCTCGGGCGGACGCGCCGACGTGGGCGGCGCCGAGCAGTCGGTGCGCACCATCGCCACCGTGCACAGCGCCGACGAGCTCGCGCGCATGGACATCGCGCTGTCCGACGGCCGCCACGTGCGGCTCGACCAGGTGGCCACGGTGCGCGACGGCGTGGCCGAAGTCCGCTCGGCCGCGCTGCTCAATGGCCAGCCGGTGGTCGGTTTCGAGATCGTGCGCTCGCGCGGCGCGGGCGTCACCGAAGTGGCTGCGCTGGTGCGCGCCGAGCTCGACCGGCTGCGCGCCGAGCACCCCGACATCACCATCAGCGAGGCCTTCAACTTCGTCGATCCGGTGCAAGACAGCTTCGACGGCTCGATGATGCTGCTCTACGAGGGCGCAGCGCTGGCCGTGCTGGTGGTGTGGCTGTTCCTGCGCGACAGCCGCGCCACCTTCGTGGCGGCCACCGCGCTGCCGCTGTCGGCCATTCCCACCTTCGGCGCGATGTACCTGTTCGGCTTTTCGCTCAACACGGTCACGCTGCTGTCGCTGTCGCTGGTGGTGGGCATCCTGGTCGACGACGCGATCGTCGAGATCGAGAACATCGCGCGCCACCTGCGCATGGGCAAGACACCGCTGCAAGCGGCCACCGAGGCGGCCGACGAGATCGGCCTGGCGGTGATCGCCACCAGCTTCACGCTGATCGCGGTGTTTTTGCCCACCGCGTTCATGGGTGGCATCGCCGGGCGGTTTTTCGTGCAGTTCGGCTGGACCGCGGCGTTCGCGGTGTTCTTCTCGCTGGTGGTCGCGCGATTGCTCACGCCGATGATGTCGGCCTACATGTTGCGCGCGCCGCGCCACGTCGAGGCCGCCGACTCGCGCTGGATCACGGTGTGCCTGCGCTGGACGCGCTGGTGCCTGAGCCACCGCGTGATCACGCTGCTGGCCGCCGCAGTGTTTCTGGTCGGCTCGCTGGCGCTCGCGCCACTGCTGCCCACGGGCTTCATCCCTGCCGATGACGTGTCGCAGTCGCAAGTCACGGTCTCGCTGCCGCCCGGCAGCACCTTCAGCCAGACGCTGGCAGCGGCAGAGCGCGCACGCGCCATCATCGAGCGCAACCCCTACGTCAAGCGCGTGTACACCGCAGTCGGCGGCGGTGCGACCGGGGCCGATCCGTTCGCGGCGGCCGGGGCGCCCGATGTGGGCACCGCCACGCTGACGCTCAACCTCACGCCGCGCAGCGAGCGTGCCGGCGTGTCCAAGCAGACCATCGAGCGCCAGCTGCGCGACGCGATGACCGAGCTGCCCGGCGCGCGCATCAAGGTCGGCCTGGCCGCCGCCGGCGCCAAGTACGTGCTGGTGCTGGCCAGCGAGGACGGCGCCACGCTGACCGAGCACGCCCGCCTCGTCGAGCGCGAGCTGCGCACGCTGCCGGGCATCGGCAACGTGGTCTCGTCGTCGAGCCTGGTGCGCCCCGAGCTCATCGTGCGGCCCGACTTTGCCCGCGCTGCGGATCTGGGCGTGACCTCGGCAGCCATCTCCGACACGCTGCGCATTGCCACCCGCGGCGACTACGACGAGCAGTTGCCCAAGATGAACCTGTCGCAGCGGCAAGTGCCCATCGTCGTCAAGCTCGACACCGAGGCTCGCGGCGACGTCGAGTTGCTGTCGCGTCTGGCGGTGAGCGGCGCGCACGGTCCGGTGCGTCTGGGCAACGTGGCGCAGCTGGGCCTGGACAGCGGCCCCGCCGAGATCGACCGCTACGACCGCCAGCGCAACGTCAACCTCGAAATCGAGCTCAACAACCAGCCGCTGGGCGCCATCAAGGCGGCGGCGATGGCGCTGCCCAGCTTGCGCAACCTGCCGCCGGGCGTGGCTCAAAAGAGCGTGGGCGACGCCGAGACCATGAACGACCTGTTCGAGAGCTTCGGTGTGGCCATGCTCTACGGCGTGCTGTGCATCTACATCGTGCTGGTGCTGCTGTTCAAGGATTTCGTGCAACCGGTGACCATCCTGGCCGCGCTGGTGCTGTCGGTGCCGGGTGCGTTCCTGGCGCTGTTCCTGACCCACACCGCGATTTCGATGCCGTCGCTGATCGGGCTGATCATGCTCATGGGCATCGCCACCAAGAACTCCATCTTGCTGGTCGAGTACGCCATCGTGGCCCGGCGCGACGGCGGCCTGTCGCGCTGGGACGCGCTGCTCGACGCCAGCCACAAGCGCGCCCGGCCCATCGTCATGACCACCATCGCCATGGGCGCGGGCATGCTGCCCATCGCGCTGGGCCTCGGGGTCGATCCGAGCTTTCGCGCACCGATGGCGATCGTGGTCATCGGCGGGCTGATCACCTCGACCTTCCTCAGCCTGCTGGTCATTCCGGTGCTGTTCACCTTCGTCGATGACGCGGTGCGTGCGGTGTTGCGCTGGCTACCGCGCCGCGCGGGCGAGCGCGCCTGATGCTGCCCGACACGTTCTGGCCGCTGGTCACGCGGCTGGGCGAAGCACAGATCCTGCTGCCCACCGTGGCGCTGTTGGCGGTGTGGTTTGCGCGGCGCGGGCGCTGTGTGCGGCTGGTGGCGATGTGGCTGGTGGGTCTGTGCGGGGCGATCGGCCTGACGACGCTGTCAAAGATCGCCTTCATGGGCTACGGCTGGGGCTACGCGCCGCTCGACTACACCGGCATCTCCGGGCATTCGATGTTTGCCGCGTCGGTGTACCCGATGGCCGGCATCGCCGTGCTGCACGCCGTGGCCGGGCCGCGTGCGCTGGACTGGCGCTGGTCGGGGCTGGCACTGGGCTGCGCGGCGGCCGGGCTGGTGGGCGCCTCGCGCGTGGCGGTGGGTGCGCACTCGGTGTTCGAAGTGCTGCTGGGGCTGGGGCTGGGGGGGCTGGTGAGTCTGGCGGCACTGAGCGCGGGGCGCTTGCCCGCGGTGCGGCCCGCGCTGTGGCTGCCGCTGGCACTCGCCGTGTGGCTGAGCGTGACGCCGGCCCACGCGCCGCCTTCCAACACGCACGGGCTGGTCACACGGCTGGCGCTGCAGGTGTCCGGCCGCACCGCGCCCTACACACGCGCCGAGCTGCACCGCGACTGGCGGCAGCAACACGCCGCGCGCTGACCCCGGGTCAGACCGCGCCTGACGTGGGCTGATTCAGCCCCATCTGTGCGAGCAGATCGGTCACCAGCTCCAGGCGCAAGATCGGGTTGTCCAGCGACATCAGCCGTTGCTTTTGCTGAATGTCCAGCGGCAGCAGCTCGGCCCAGCGGTTGGCCAGCCAGCCACAGTCGTCCCACTGGAAGGGTGGCTGCAGCGGCATCTCGTCGGGATCGCCGAGGCGCTCGGACAGGCCTCGCAGCAACTCTTGCAGCGCGAACGCCGTGTTCTCCAGATCGGCGGGGACCGGCACGGCCACATCGTCGGGCAGCAGCTCGACCTCGGCCATCCACAAGCCGTGCTTGAGCTTTTCGCTGGAGCACACGCGAAAGCGCTGCGCGCCGGTGCAGCGAATCATCATCAGCCCGGGGTTGGGGCGCTCGAGCCGGGTGATCTGCGCCAGCGTGCCGTCGAGGTGGAACTCCTCATTGGCATAGCCGTCACCCGAGGGCATTCCCGAAACCGGCGCGCTGTTCACTTCGGCACCGTGGGTCAGACACACCACGCCAAACGGCGTGCCGGCCTTGTGGCTGCGGCCGATCATGTCAAGGTAGCGCACCTCGAAGATCCGCAGCGGCAGGTAGCCCCCGGGAAACAACACATTTCTCAGGGGAAACAGGGGCAAATGCATCCGCGGCCGAGGAGCAGGTACTTGCATCGGCGCATTTTGGTGTGCCCGGCTCGCGCGGGTTGCACAGGTATTCCCCCACAGCGCGACGCACCGGTCGCTCAGGCAGGCAACAGCCCGTCGGCGCGCAAGAGCGTCTCGAGGCAGTGCTCGCGGATCCCGTAGAACGCCTTCAGATCGTCGATGTGCCGGACGCTGGCTGCGGCTGGGCTCGCGCCGGGGCGACGCACGGCCAGGATCATCTTGTTCTTTTGCGTGTGCTCCAGCGCCACGAACTCGAACACCTGCGTGTCGTAGCCGCAGGCCTCGAGCAGCATCGCGCGCAGTCCATCGGTGAGCATCTCGGCGTGCTGCCCCAGGTGCACGCCGTGCTGCAGGATCGGCCGCAGCGGGTGCGGGCTGAGCAGTTGCGGTCGCAGCTGCTTGTGGCAGCACGGCGAGCACAGGATCACCGCCGCGCCGCCGCGCAGGCCGTGGTGGATGGCGTGATCGGTGGCGGTGTCGCACGCATGCAGCGCGATCATCACGTCGATCGGCTCTGCGCAGCGTGTGCTCACATCGCCCTCATCGAAGCGCAGGCCTTGCAGTCCCAGCTTTTGCACCACCGCATTGCCCAGCCGCACCATGTCGCCGCGCAGCTCGACGCCGGTGACCTGCGCGTCGACGCCGGGCTGCTGGCGCAAGTGGTCGTGCACCGCGAAGGTCAGGTAGCCCTTGCCCGAGCCGAAGTCGACCACGCGGATCGCGCGGGGCGTGGTCGCCGCCACGGCATCGGGCGCGGGCAGCAGCCCCGACGCGCGCAAGGCGCCGGCGAACACCTCGACGAACTTGTTGATCTGCTTCCATTTGCGCGACATCGCCGGCACCACATCGTGCTGCGCGGTGGTCACACCCAGCGCGGTGAGAAACGGCTGGCGCACATCGACCCAGCGCTGCTTTTCGCGGTCGTGCGCCGCGGCCCCCGGCGACAGCCGCTCGCCGTCGGGCGCATCGCCTGCCGCCGTTCGCGGCAAAGGCGTGCTGCGCAGCGTGCACACGCCACGCTGGCTGATCGTGAGCTCAACGGTCTCATCGGCCGTGTGCAGGTGCGCGTTGCGAAACACCGGGCCGAGCATCTCGCGCACGGCCTGCACACCGGCATCCACCGGCAGGTTCCTGGTGACGTCGCGGGTGGTGTGCCGGTAGACGAACGACAGGCACGGCTCGCCCTTGAGCGACACCGCTCGCACCATCACCCGCTGCAGATCAGCCTGCGGGCCGTGGTGTTTGGCCAGCAGCAACTTCACGAAGCGGCCGGCGCCGAGGCTGGCCGAACAGCGCTCCATGAACCGCTCAAGCGGTGGCGCATCGGCAGCCATGGGGTCTTTCATGCGGATCTCCGGCGCGTGTGACCCGAATGGGCCGCCGGATGCTACCGGCTCGAACGTCTGGCGACCGTGACGCACATCAGACGCGGCGATCAAGTCACCTTCCGTTCAACGTCCGTTTACACAGCGTTACCGAGTGATGCCCTGGGTTGTCATCCCATTGCCCGACGGGTCCTAGTCTGCAGACATTCGCTCAGACACCACAGGACCACACCATGCAAAGCCTCCAAACCACCACCTGCGCGAGCCGCACCGCCCCGCCAGTTGCTGCCGCGCACACCGCCGGCCAGCGCATTGCCGCCATGCTGTCGCGCCTTGAGGCCGAAGTGCCCCTGCAGCGCCGCGTGCTGCGCACCGGCGAGCGGGTCTACCGCGCCGGTGAGCGCTTCGCCGCGCTGCACGTCGTGCACGCGGGCATGTTCAAGACGATCAACGTCGCCCCCGACGGCCGCGAGCAGGTGGTCGGCCTGCATTTCAAGGGCGACTGGCTGGGCTTCGACGGCATCGCCGACGGCCACCACGGCTGCGAGGCCATCGCGATGGACACGGGCGAGGTCTGGACCATTCGATACGACGACTTGCTGGCCGCCTGCAGCCGCACGCCGATGTTGATGGGCGACTTGCACGCCGCCATGAGCCGCGAGCTGGCGCGCGACCGTGACTCGATGCTCGCCATGTGCACGCTGCCGGCCGATGCGCGCGTGGCCGACTTCCTGCGCCATTGGGCCGACACGCTCGAGCAGCGCGGTCTGCGCACCGACAGCTTCACACTGCGCATGACGCGCGCCGAGATCGGCAACTTCCTGGGCATGACGCTCGAGACGGTCAGCCGCTCGCTGTCGCGTCTGGCACGTGACAAGGTGATCGGCTTCGCCGAAAAGGGCCGTCGCGAACTGGAGATTCCGGATGTGGCCGCGCTGAGTGCCTTCATCGAGCGCAGCGTGGCCGCAGCCACCTTGCACTGAGCCCGAGCGCCGCGGCGATCAGGCCAGCGGCGGGTGGGCGGTGACGGCGCGCACGATGGCGCGCGCCAGTTCATCGCGCTCGAAGGGCTTGCTCAGCAGTTCCCATGGTGCGCCGCTGCCCGCCGGGGCTTGCAGCATCTCGGCCGAATACCCCGACATCAGCAACACGGCCACGTGCGGCCGTTTCAAGCGCACCTGGCGGGCGAGTTCGCTGCCGCGCATGCCCACGCCCAGCGCGACGTCGGTCAGCAGCAAGTCACAGCGCTGCCCGGTGGCCAGCCCCGCCAGCGCGGCTTCGGCGTGGGCAAATTCGGCCACGCGACACCCCAGCGACTGCAAGAAGCGCAGCACCACCTGACGCACCTCGGGGTCGTCCTCGACCAGCACCACCTTCAGCCCCGCGGGTATTCCGTCGTGGGCCGGTGGTTCGAGGCACTCCTCCGGCTCGGCCGCACCCTTGAGCCGCGGCAGATACAGCACGACCGACGTTCCCGCGCCCAACGCCGTCTTGAGTTGGATCGACCCATGCGACTGCTTGACGAAGCCGTAGACCGTGCTCATGCCCAGCCCGGTGCCGCGGCCCAGTTCCTTGGTGGTGAAAAAAGGCTCGAACACCCGGTCGCGCACGGCGTCGGTCATGCCGTGGCCGGTGTCGGTGATCGTGATGCGAACGAAGGCGGCCTGACGCGCCGGGTCGCCGAGCACGGCGAGCGCATCGGCCGGCAAACCCTGGCAGGGCGCACACGCGAAGGTCAGCGTTCCGCCTTCGGGCATCGCATCACGCGCATTGATCGCGATGTTGAGCAAGGCCGACTCGAGCTGGCCCGCGTCGGCTGCACAGCGCAGGCCGCTGGGCACATCGTTGACCAGGATGCGGATGCGCTGGTCCAAGGTGCGGCGCAGCATGTCGGCCAGTGAGTCGATCAGCGCACCCACATCGACCTCGGTCGGGCTGAGCTGCTGCCGCCGCGAAAACGCCAGCAACTTGCCGGTCAGCTCGGCGCCGCGGCGGCTCGCCCGCAAGGCTGCGGCCACCAGCGGCTGCACCGCGTCGTCGCCGGACAGCGTGGGGTGGTCCTCGAGCTCTTGCAGATTGCCGTGGATGATGGTCAGCAGGTTGTTGAAGTCGTGCGCGATGCCGCCGGTCAACTGGCCCACGCTTTCCATGCGTTGCGCGTGATTGAGCGCTTCTTCGCTTTGCGCGCGCTGCAAGCTCGCGGCCAGCAGGTTCGACAGCGACTCGAGAAAGTGGCGCTCGTCCGCACCGAAGCGCTCGGGCTGGCTGGAGCGCACGGTCAGCACGCCGATGATCTGGCCGCGGTCGACCATCGGCACGCCCAGAGCGCTGACCAGCCCCTGCTCCAGATAGCTCGCCGGTACGCCAAAGCGCTGCTCGGTGCGAAAGTCGGCCACCGTCACCGATTGCCCATGCGCCAGCACAAAGCCTGGGGGCGTGTCCGGACGGTTGGGCACGCGGCTGTCACTGCCCTCGTCGGCCACCAGCCCCACGCCACCGGCCACGTGAAACTCCAGGCGGCTGGGCTCGAGCAGAAAGACCACGCACGCATCGACTTGCAGTGCGTCGGCCGCGACAGCGGGCACCTGCTGCAACAGCTGCTGTGGGTCGCGGGTGTCCACCGCCAGACGGCCCATTTGCGCCACGAATTCGCTGTAGCGGGCTCGCTGCAGCGCCTGGCGCACCCGCGGATAGGCCTCGATGCCGCGCACCGACGCCACCACGTAGGGCTGGCCACCGATCCTCAAGGGGCTGAGCGCGATCTCGACCATCACCTCGGTGCCGTCGCGGCGCCGTGCGACCAGCTCCATCTGCGTGCCCATCGGGCGCGCGCGCGGGTTGTGGCTGTAGGCCTCGCGGTAGCCGGCGTGACGCGAACGGATGGCATCGGGCACCAGCGCATCCACCGACAGCCCCGCCATCTCGCCCGCGCCATAGCCAAGCAGGCGTTCGGCCACCGGGTTGGCCAGCACGATGTGGCCGCCGGGATCGCTCAGCAGCAGCGCATCGGGATAGGCCGCGAACAGGGCCTGGTACACCGAGCCCTCATCCGGCACTGCGGGCGCAGGCGTGTCGGGCGTCACTGAATGTCGACTCGCGGGACCAGAACGTAGCCCGCGCCGCGCACCGACTTGATGATCTTCGGATCGTCCGCATCGTCGTCGAGCTTGCGGCGCAGGCGGCCAATCTGCACATCGATCGTGCGATCGAACGGGGCGGCATCGCGCCCGCGCGTTTGCTCGAGCAGGAAGTCTCGCGACAGGACGCGCCCGGCATGGCGCGACAGCACGCACAGCAAATCGAACTCGCCAGCGGTCAGCGCCACCGGCTGGCCCGTGCGATCGAGCAATCGGCGCGACGCGATATCGAGCTCCCAGCCTTCAAAGCACAGCCGCTCGCGCAGCACCGCGGGCGTTTCAACCACCTCGGTCACGGGCGCCAGGCGGCGCAGCACCGCCTTGATGCGCGCGAGCAGCTCACGCAGGTCGAACGGTTTGGTCACGTAGTCGTCGGCGCCAATTTCCAGCCCCACGACCTTGTCGACCGAGTCGCCACGGCCGGTGACGATGATCAGCCCGCAACGCCAGCGCTCACGCAGCGTGCGGGCAATGGCGAATCCGTCTTCGCCAGGCAGTCCGAGGTCGAGCAGCACGAGGTCGGGACGATCGGCAGGCGCCAGCGCCAGCAGGTCATGGCCGCTGGCCATCTCGCTGACCCGAAATCCCTGCCGAGACAGGTAGCCGCCCAACAGCTGCCGGATGTCGGGCTCGTCGTCGAGGATGGCGATGTGGGTGGCTGTCACAACGGCGATTTTGCGGCACGCCGCCGCCGCCTTGGGCCGCGGGTGCGATCAGCCCGTCTGGCACCATGCCGACCAACGCAGCCACAGGTCGTGGAACAGCGCCCAAGCGGACGCGCCGGCCAGCATCGCACCGGCCAGACGCAAGGCCCAGGGCGCCGCACGCGAGCCCGCGGGGCTGCGGGCCCACAGGCTGCCGGGCAGCCACAACCCGAGCGACGAGGTCGCCGCAAAGGCCGTCATGGCAGCAGCACCTTGCAGCGGCGTGTTGGCCAGCGCCGCCACCACCAGAGCCGATTGCAGCAAGCCACAGGGAAGGGCGAGCCACAGGCTGCCCGCAGCGCCGGCACGCAAGGGTGCCGCCACGCGCTGCCAGCCAGGCGGTGGTGCGGCCACCACGGTTTGGGCGTTGCCCAGACGGGCCCACCAGGCCGGCTGACTCCCGCTGACCAGCAGCCACAAGCCGAGTCCGAGCACCGCCACATGCATGAGCGTCCACAACGGTCGCAGCACGGGGGCCATGGCCGCGAGCAAAGAGAAGCTGCCCACGCTGGCCGCCACCACGGCGCCGCCCACGCCGTAGCTGAGCATGCGCCCGGCGGTGAAACCAGCCATGGCACCCTGGCGCGGCGCACTGCCACAGCGCTGCATCACGGCCGCGCAGGGTGCGCCGCACATGGCCGCGCAATGCGGTGCGCCCACCAGGCCCATCAGCCCGGCACCGAAAATCAACGCAGTGTCCATGGGCCGAGGCTACCGCGTGTCCGCGCCGGCGTGAGCCGGCTCAGACCACGCGCGAATAGCGCTCACGCGAGGCCTCGGACTGCAAGTAGCGGTCGAACACCATGGCGATGGCCCGCACGAAGTACCAGCCCAGCGCGGTGACCTCGACAGACCCGGGCTGGATGTCGACCAA
>CANBSV010000038.1 GCA_947372225.1 Burkholderiales bacterium
GGACCTGCTCGGGTGTTCGTGAGCCTGGGCTACAGCGGCTGGGCGGCCGGTCAGCTTGAAGACGAGATGAGCCGCAACAGCTGGATCAATGTCGAAGCTCAGCCCGAGATCATCTTCAGCACGCCGATCGATCAGCGCTACGACAAGGCGCTTTCGTTGCTGGGCATCGACCCGGTCATGCTCAGTACCGACACCGGGCATGCCTGAGTCCGGCCTGCAACCCGCCGGCGTGCCGGCCGCTCAGCCGAGGCTGCGCGATCAAACCTTTCTGGCCTTCGACTTCGGCACCAAGCGCCTGGGCGTGGCAAGCGGCAACACGGTGACGGGAACGTCGCAGCCCTTGCGCACCATCGCCAGCACTGGCGACGCTCGCTTCGCCGCGATCGCCCGTCTGGTCGACGAGTGGCAACCCGACGCGCTGGTGGTGGGCGTACCGGTCCACCCCGACGGGGCTGCACACGAGAACACCGCGCTGGCGCTGCGCTTTGCCCGCCAGTTGCGCGCGCGCCATCGGCTCGAGGTGCACGAGGTCGACGAGCGCTACACGACCACCGAGGCGCACAGTCTGGGCGCAGGTGACTTGGATGCGGCTTCGGCCGCCTTGATCCTGGAACAACATTTGCGAAGCCTTGTCCCATGAGCGCATTGCAACTTGACGCTGAAGCCCTGTTCGAAGACCTGCTCGGTCATTTGCGCAGCCTTTTGCGGCCCAACACGGTGCTGGTGGGCATCTGGTCGGGCGGCGCCTGGCTGGCCGAACGGTTGCAGAAAGAGCTGCCGCTGGCGGGCGAGCACGGCGTGATCTCGAGCGCGCTGCACCGTGACGACTTCGGGTCGCGCGGTTTGACCGCCGGCGCCGATCACACGCGGCTGCCATTCGAGATCGAAGGCAGGCACATCCTGCTGATCGATGATGTTCTGTTCACCGGCCGCACCACCCGCGCGGTGATCAACGAGTTGTTTGATTTTGGCCGGCCGGCCAGCGTCACGCTGGCGGTGCTGGTGGACCGCGGTGGGCGCGAACTGCCGATCCACCCCGCTTACTCCGCAGCCCGCATTGCCTTGCCGGCGCACCAGAAGCTGTCGTTGGCGCGCGATGACGCCGGGCGGTTCAGTTTCGACATCCAGGAGCGTGCTGCTTGAACTACCGCAACAACCCGCAGCTCAACAAGCACGGTGAACTCGTGCACCTGCTGTCGATTGAAGGGCTGCCGCGTGCGTTGATCCATCAGATCCTCGACACCGCTGGCACCTTTCTCAGCGTCAACGACCGCGAGGTCAAGAAAGTGCCATTGCTGCGCGGCAAGAGCGTGTTCAATCTGTTCTTCGAGAACAGTACCCGCACTCGCACCACCTTCGAGATCGCGGCCAAGCGGCTGAGCGCCGATGTGATCAACCTCGACATCGCACGCTCGAGCGCGGCCAAAGGCGAGAGCTTGCTCGACACCATCGCCAACCTGAGTGCGATGCACGCCGACATGTTCGTCGTGCGCCACAGCGAAAGCGGTGCGCCATACCTGATCGCGCAGCACTGCGCGCCGCATGTCCATGTGGTGAACGCCGGCGACGGGCGTCATGCGCACCCCACTCAGGGGCTGCTCGACATGTACACGATCCGCCACTACAAGAAGGACTTCACCAACCTCACGGTGGCGATCGTCGGTGACATCGTGCACTCGCGGGTGGCGCGCTCCGACATCCATGCGCTGACCACGCTCGGGGTGCCTGAGGTGCGAGCGGTCGGTCCGAAAACCCTGGTGCCCGGCGACCTGCGCGAAATGGGCGTGCGCGTGTGCCATGACATGGCCGAAGGCATCCGCGGCGCCGACGTGATCATCATGTTGCGGCTGCAAAACGAACGCATGAGCGGCGCGATGCTGCCCAGCGCCGGCGAGTTCTTCAAGAACTACGGGTTGACGCCAGACAAGCTGGCGCTGGCCAAATCCGACGCGATCGTCATGCACCCCGGGCCGATCAACCGCGGCGTCGAGATCGACTCCAGCGTGGCCGATGGCCTGCAAAGCGTCATCCTCCCGCAGGTCACATTCGGCATCGCGGTGCGCATGGCGGTGATGTCCATGATCGCCGGCAACTCGGCCTGACAGTGCGGCCCAACCACTCATGAAACTCCTCATTCAAAACGGTCGCGTGGTGGATCCGGCAACGGGGCGTGACGAGCTCGCCGATGTGGCGATTGCCGCCGGGCGCATCGTCGCGATCGGTCGCGTCAACCCCGAGTTCAGCCCTGCGCGCACGATCGACGCGAAAGGCCTGGTGGTGGCGCCAGGGCTTGTCGATCTGGCCGTGCGTCTTCGCGAGCCGGGGCATGAACACGAAGGCATGCTGGAGTCCGAAATGGCTGCGGCGGTGGCTGGTGGTGTGACCAGCCTGGTGTGTCTTCCCGACACCGACCCGCCACTTGACGAGCCGGGCCTGGTCGAGATGCTCAAGTTCCGCGCGCGCAACCTGAACCACTCGCACCTGTATCCGCTCGGGGCACTCACGCGCGGTTTGGCGGGCGAGGTCCTGACCGAGATGGCCGAACTCACCGAGGCGGGCTGTGTCGGTTTCTCGCACGCCGAGGTGGCCTTGAAGGACACGTTGGTGCTGCACCGAGCCCTGCAATACGCGTCGACCTTCGGCTACACCACGTGGCTGCGAGCGCAGGACGGCTACCTGGGCGGCGGCGTGGCGGCCAAGGGCGCGCTGGCCACGCGCATGGGCCTGAGCGGTGTGCCGGTGATCGCTGAAACCGTTGCCTTGGGCACGCTCTTCGAACTCGTGCGCGACACCGGCGCGAGGGTGCACATCTGCCGGCTCAGCAGTGCTGCGGGTGTCGAACTGGTCCGGCGAGCCAAGGCCGAGGGACTGCCGGTCACCTGTGACATCAGCATCAACCACCTGCACTTGACCGACGTCGACATCGGCTACTTCAACGCGGCGATGCGCCTGACGCCTCCGCTGCGGCAGGTGCGTGATCGCGATGCGTTGCGGGCCGGGTTGTCAGACGGCACCATCGACGCGTTGGTCAGCGACCACACGCCGGTGGATGCCGACGCCAAGACCTTGCCGTTCGCCGAGGCGGAGCCCGGCGCGACCGGACTCGAACTGCTGCTCGGCATGGCGCTCAAGTGGGGCGCTGAATCGGGCCACGATCTGGCCCGCACGCTAGGCACCATCACCGCGTCACCGGTGCGTGTGCTCGGCGATGCGCTCGGGTCGCTGGCATCAAGCGCCGGGCGCTTGGTTGAGGGCGGCGTGGCCGATCTGTGCCTCTTTGACCCTGCTGGTTATTGGATGGTCACGCCGCAATCCTTGAAGAGCCAAGGCAAGAACACGCCGTTTGCCGGACATGAACTGGCCGGACGCGTGAAGTACACCGTGGTCTCGGGGCATGTCGCGTACGAGGCGCCCTGAACAGTGAAGGCGTTGGCGGGCAAATTGCGGGCGGTGTATCGACTGGTCTGCTTTGCTGGGGTCACCGTGCAGATCTCAGTGGTTTTCAGCCTGGTGTTTCCCTTCCTCAAGGAAGCGAGCCGGATGCGCTGGGTGGGCTATTTCTCGGGGCGTTTGCTGGCGGCGTTGGGCCTGGTGGTTCAAGCGCGCGGCAGCATGGGTATGGGCTCGACGTTGTTGGTGGCCAACCATGTCTCATGGCTCGACATTCTGGCCATCAACGCGGCCCGGCCTGTGCGTTTCGTGTCCAAGGCCGATGTGCGCCATTGGCCGCTTGTCGGCTGGATCGTCGCCTGCGGGGGTACGCTGTTCATCGAGCGGGAGCGTCGCAGTGATGCGATGCGGGTGGTGCATCAGGTGGCCGCAGCCTTGCAGACGGGCTCGCAGATAGCGATCTTTCCCGAAGGCACCACAAGTGACGGGCGAGGCGTGCTGCCGTTTCACGCCAGCCTGCTGCAGTCGGCGGTGGCCACCAGCGTGGACGTCCAGCCGATCTTGATGCGCTATTCCGATCGGACGTCGCCCATCAGTGATGCGGCCAATTACGTGGGCGACACCTCTTTGGCGCAGTCGATGTGGTTGATCGCGAATGCCAGCGGGCTGACAGTGCACGTGAGCTTCTTGCCCGTGACTGTCGGGCCACACCCGGATCGGCGGATGCTGGCCGATCAACTGAGGTCCACCATCGAAACCGAACTTGGTGCCGCTCAGTCAGGACTGCACTGATCGGCGAGAAGTCGATCAGGTTTCCAGAAAGCGCCGGCTGACCGGCTTGAGATCGTCGTCGAGTTCATAGACCACCGGAACACCGTTCGGGATTTCCAGACCCACGATGTCGCCGTCCGAGATACCGTCCAGATGCTTGATCAAAGCGCGGATGCTGTTGCCGTGTGCCACGACGATCACCCGTTGGCCTGACCGGACGGCTGGCGCGATGGTGTCGGTCCAGAAGGGCAAGACCCGCGCCACGGTGTCTTTCAGGCATTCGGTGAGAGGCACCTCGCCGGGCTGAAGTCCAGCGTAGCGAACGTCGTTGCTCTCGCACCTCGGATCGCCCGGTTCAAGCGCGGGCGGCTGAGTGTCGTAACTGCGACGCCACTGCAGTACTTGCGCATCGCCGTAGCGCTCTGCCGTGTCGGCCTTGTTCAAGCCTTCAAGTGCACCGTAATGCCGCTCATTGAGACGCCAGGAGTGGACCACCGGCAACCAGGTTCGTTCGAGTTGATCCAGGGTGTGCCACAACGTCCAGACAGCGCGCTTGAGTACCGAGGTGTAGGCGATGTCGAATTCGAAACCGTCAGCCTTGAGCCGGCGACCGGCTTCTTGTGCTTGAGCGATGCCCAGCGGCGTCAGATCGACATCCACCCAGCCGGTGAAGCGGTTTTCGAGGTTCCACGTCGATTGACCGTGGCGGATCAGTACGAGTTGATGCATGTTGGCGCAAGGCTTTTCGGATGGAAGGGAGGGATTCCCGGCCGGGGGCGAATTCTATAATTGGGCTCTTTGCAAAACACGCTAGCAACCTCGGGCCCGCTTGTGACCTTCCTGATTGAAAACTGGTTTTTGTTCGTTGCCGCTGCGGTCTCGGGTGCCATGCTCTTTGTTCCGATGTTGTCTCGACGCGCTGGTGCTGCGGGAGTCGGCACCGCGGAGGCGGTCCAACTGATCAACCGTGAAAAGGGCGTGTTGATCGATGTGAGCGAGCCCGCCGAATACGCTGCGGGGCATGCCGGCGGCTCTAAAAACATCCCCTTCGGCAGCTTGGAAGCGTCGAACGATTTGCCCAGGAACAAGACTTTGCCCCTGTTGCTGATGTGCCCGACAGGCGCTCGTGCTCAACGCGCGGTGGGCATCCTGGGCAAGCGCGGCTATGAACGGGTTCATTCCGTGACAGGCGGCCTTGCCGCTTGGCGAGAGGCCAATCTGCCCGTGGAACGCGCTGTTTGATTCCCCGGCGCGCATCGCTCATGTCTGCACAAGCTCATTCCAATCAGGCGGTCGTCAGGATGTACACGACCCAAGTCTGTCCCTATTGCCTCAGAGCCAAGGCGCTGCTGAAGGCTCGGGGAGTAGAGGCCATCGACGAAATCCGCATCGATCTCGACCCGGCGGCCCGAGTGGCGATGGTCGAGTTGACCGGTCGGCGTACCGTGCCGCAAATCTTCATCGGCGACACCTACGTTGGCGGCTGTGATGATCTCGTTGCGTTGGACCAGCGCGGTGCATTGATGTCATTGCTGGCCGCTGGCTGAGAAGCCGCACGGGCCGACTGCCCGGGCCACGAACTCCCGGTGGCTCCCGGCCTCCATAATTCGCACTCGCGTCCAGTAGCGCGGCGCACTCCCAGAACCCACCAAGAGACATCCCATGGCAGACGACAACCAAGCCCCCGTGTTCCTGATCCAGCGTATCTACCTCAAGGATCTGTCAATGGAGCAGCCCAATTCCCCGAGTCTCTTGCTCGATATGACGCCCCCCGCAGTTGATATCAACTTGGGCGTTGGCGCCCAGACGATCGCCGAGAACACCTACGAGGTGGCCCTCACCGCGACGGTCACAGCGAAGATCGGCGACAAGGTTCTGTTTTTGGTCGAGGCCAAGCAAGCGGGCATCTTCGAGATCAAGAACATTCCCAAGGACCAGATGCAGCCCGTGGTCAGCATCGTTTGCCCAGGCATCGTCTACCCGTACCTGCGTGCCATCGTGTCTGACGTGTGCACGCGTGGCGGCTTCCCGCCCGTGGTGCTCGCCGAGGTCAACTTCCAGGCCATGTACGAGGCGCAGCGGGCACAGGCCGCGGCCAATGAGCCGGCTGCCGGGACGATGGTCAACTGATCGGCCCCGACTACGTCGGCCGTCCGGACGTCGCGTGTCTGGCAATCTGACGGTATTGGGCGCTGGAGCCTGGGGTACGGCGCTCGCCTTGAGTGCGTGTCGCAGGGGCTCGGTGCTTTTGTGGGGCCGCGACGAGGCTCAGGTGGCGGCGATGCGGGCGCATCGCGTCAACACCCGTTACCTGCCTTCCGTCGAGTTGCTGCCGGAGTTGGAGATCTCCAGCAACTTCAACGCTGCCGTTGATCACGCGCGAGGCGGCTTGATCGTCGTGGCGACTCCCATGGCTGGGCTCGCCGGAGTTTTGCAGTCGTTGCCGGCTGCACCGACGGCGACCGGCTTGTTCTGGTTGTGCAAGGGCTTTCAAGACGGTACCGGTGCGCTGGGTCATGAAGTGGCACGGCGGCTATGGCCAAGCGGGCGAGTTGGCGTTTTGTCGGGGCCCAGTTTCGCTCAGGAAGTGGCTGCTGGAAATCCGACCGCCTTGGTGGCAGCCAGCAGTGATGAGAGTCTGTGCCGGATCGCCGTTGATCTGCTGCACAGCGAATATTTGCGCATATACACCTCGGACGACCCCATCGGCGTAGAGGTCGGCGGGGCCGTCAAGAATGTGATGGCGATCGCTACCGGTCTGGCAGATGGGTTGCAACTCGGGTTAAACGCGCGTGCGGCCTTGATCACTCGCGGCTTGGCTGAGATGGTTCGGTTGGGTGTCGCGCTGGGTGCCAGAACTGAAACCTTCATGGGTCTCAGTGGGTTGGGCGATCTGGTCCTGACGGCCACAGGTGATCTCTCGCGAAACCGAACCGTGGGGCTGCAGTTGGCACAAGGCAAGCCTTTGCCCCAAATACTGGGCGAATTGGGTCATGTTGCCGAGGGTGTTTTGAGTGCCTCGACGGTTTTGAACCGAGCCCGGGTTCTGAAGGTCGACATGCCCATCACAGAGGCCGTAGTTGCGGTTCTCGAAGGGCGGACAACGCCGAGGCAGGGCGTGGAATCCCTGATGGGTCGCGGACCGCGGCCGGAGCGTTGAGTCGACCTCAGGCTGCGCCGGCGTACCCGTTCTGCCGCCAAGCCTCGAAGACGGACACCGCAACGGCGTTACTCAGGTTCAGGCTGCGTTGGCCGGCCAGCAGCGGCAGTCGCACCCAACGCTCGGCAGGAAACTCATCGCGCAGGCTCGTGGGAAGCCCCGCAGTTTCCGACCCAAACACCAGCCAATCGCCAGCGTGCCACGCAACGCCATCCGGCATGACCTGGCCACGGGTGGTGAACGCGAACATTCGAAGCGCATCCGGACGGCAAGTGACCAGGAAGTCTTGCCAAGAGGCGTGCCGCCGCACACGTGCGTGTTCGTGATAGTCGAGGCCGGCGCGCTGAAGCAACTTGTCATCCATCGAGAAACCCAGGGGTTCAATGAGGTGCAACTCGCAACCCGTATTGGCTGCCAGACGGATCACATTGCCGGTGTTGGGCGGGATTTCAGGGCATACCAGAACAATGTTGAACATATCGCCGTGGGGTGTTTGAACAGGCTATTGACCCAGAGATGGGGTGCGGGCCACCACCCACAGATGCACGGCCGCTGCACCAGCAGCCAAAAGGGTGCGGGTGGCCTCGGCAGCGGTTGAATTTGTCGTCATCACATCGTCAATCAGCGTCACCGTGCGCCCGCGCAACTCAGGTCTGCGGGTCGGCTCGACAGCAAATGCTCCAACGACATTTATGGCTCGCTTTTCCCGTGGCAAGTCGGACTGCTTCACGGTGTCCTTGATGCGAAGCAACAGGCTTGCGTCAGCAGGGCAACTCAGCCGGGCGGCGCAGCGACGCGCCAATTCCCAAGACTGGTTGTAGCCGCGTTCCCTTAGCCTCCTAAGGCTCAGTGGCACAGGCAGCATCAGTTCGGGTTTGCAGTGTTCGCCCTCGCTTCGAGCACGGATGAGCAGGCGAGAGAGCGGTTCCGCGAGGTCAAACTGACCGTTGAACTTGAAATCGTTGATCAATCGAGCCCAAGGGTATGCGTAACTAACCGCTGCCAGCGTGCTGCTGAAAGGAGGGGGAGTCAACAAACACTCTCCGCAGGTTTTGACTTCTGCAGTAACGATGGCGGCGCAACTCCTGCATCGACTCGTCGGTAGTGCAAAGCGGCTCGTGCAGTGGACGCACAAGCGACTGTTCCCCCACCCCCCACACACGTCACACTGGCTCGGCCGTCCCGACCATCGAAGGTCGGGCAGGTGCCGTTGCGGCCTGAATGGGCTGATCACCGCCTCAATATACTGGCTTGATGCCCCAACCAAGCAACCCAAACCAGCGCCTCGTCGACGAAACCGCCGTCACTGCGAATCAGGTGCGGCTGGCTGGACTGGACAGCGCGCCTTGGCTGAATTTGGAGATTGCCAGCCGCATGGCCGAGCGTTTGACTTTGTTCAAAAGGCCGCCGCGGTCCGTCGTTGACTGGGGATCTTTCATTGGCGGGGGAATGCGCCTGCTGACTGCTGCCTATCCCAGCGCTCGCCATGTCGCTGTTGAGCCCACGGAGTTGTTGGCGGAGCAAAGCCGACAGGCTGTCCGTACTCCACCTTGGTGGGCAGTTTGGCGGATGCGACGATCTTCAGTCGACGTGCTGGTCGACTCGCAGGCTCTGGAGCTCCGTACGGATTTGATTTGGTCCAACATGTACTTGCATGGAGAAAAGAATCCACCCGCACTGTTCGCGCGCTGGGCGCGCATGCTGTCGCCCGAGGGGTTTGTCATGTTTACCTGCCTCGGGCCAGGCACCCTGCAAGGGTTGGGCGCTGTCTATTCAAGGTACGGCTGGCCTGCTCCTACCATCGAATTTGTCGACATGCACGACTTGGGCGACATGTTGGTTCGGGCGGGTTTTGCCGACCCGGTGATGGATCAGGAGACTCTCAAGGTCCAGTGG
This sequence comes from Burkholderiales bacterium, assembly GCA_947372225.1. Classification (GTDB taxonomy): domain Bacteria; phylum Pseudomonadota; class Gammaproteobacteria; order Burkholderiales; family Burkholderiaceae_C; genus PBB1. The sequence continues at coordinate 9,218 of CANBSV010000038.1, forward strand.
GATACCCCACAAGCACTTTGCGCGGACTTGCGCCTGCTGGGCGGCAACGTTTCACCGGTGCGTTTCCGTGGATTGCGAACGCCGCGCTGGGTGGCGTCGTTGCACCGCGCCTTGGAGTTGTTGAGGGACGGTGAGGGAAAACTCACGCTCGAATTTGAGGTCATTTACGGCCATGCATTCAAGGCGCAGTTGACCAAGCCTGTGGATGGTGAAACGCGCGTTCCCCTCGAAGACATGCGGCGCCTGATGCCTTCCGCCAGAGCCGCAAGTTGAGAGCTCGCTTGATGGTCGTATAAACTCGCGCTCGCCAAATTGCACGGTCGCGGCTTTCGCTGTGTGCTTCTTGGTGTGCGGTTCCAGATTCGAGCTTGAGACCTTGTCCCTAACGGCGTTGAGTAGCAGCAATACGATGTCCGCCATCTCATCATTCCCGATAGCGCCGACCCCGGCCGAATGGGGAGGTTGGCGATTCGGAAAAGAATGCAACGTCGACAAAGGCGATTGGTCGATCGAGTGGATACTCAAACGAAATTGTTCGATGGCCCCGAGGCAGTTGTTCGCGCTTTTCGCTGGGTTATGTGCTTTGTCTCTGAGCATTGCAGGCTTCTTCTGGTTTCAGGGCGCCAAGTTGGTGATGCCGTTTGCCTGGTTGGAATTGATTGCGGTCGGGGTCGCTCTTCTCGCGTTTTCCAGGCATGCGGCGGATGAGGAGCGAATCGCTCTCAGTCAGGGCTCTTTGATGGTCTCGAGTACCTTTGGCAGCGTCGTTGAGGCTGTTCAGTTTTTCCCCGACTGGGTGCATGTTGAGCCGGTGATGGGCGACGGGTCGCTGATCGAACTGTCGGGTCAGGGGCAACGAATTGAGGTGGGAAGGTTCTTGCGCCCGGAGTTGCGCAAGCAATTGGCCAGTGAGTTGCGTCGGGGGGTTCGCGTGGCTCGGGGGCGTCAGCATTGGGCTGTATGACCCCATGATTTTGAAAACAGAAGCAGTGACGATGAACAAGATGAATTCAATCTGTGCGAAAGCGTGGCAAACATTTGCTGGCCTGGGGCTGCTGTTGTTTGCAAAACTGGCCGTCGCGACGGGCGATCTGCCCGGTGGTCCCTCGGTACTTCAGATGGACCTTCCTCCCGCCGTGACCGGTATCGCAAGGGATCAGCGCTGGCTTCACTACTTCATGATGATCATCTGCTTGGTCATTTTCATTGGGGTGTTTGGCGTGATGTTTTATTCGATCATGGTGCATCGGAAGTCAAAGGGCGCCAAGTCGGCCAACTTTCATGAGAGCACCACGGTTGAGATCATCTGGACGATCGTGCCGTTCATCATCGTGATCTTCATGGCGCTTCCGGCGACCAAGGTCGCGGTGGCAATGAAAGACACCAGTTCGGCTGACCTGACGATCAAGGCCACCGGAATGCAGTGGAAGTGGGGCTACGACTACCTCAAAGGCGAGGGCGAAGGGATCGGGTTCGTTTCGACCTTGGACGCTGAGCAGCGCCAGATGTCTGACTCCGGCAAGCCGTCCGGCGATGACTACTTGTTCAAGGTAGACCATCCCCTGGTGGTCCCGGTCGACAAGAAGGTGCGGATCATCACCACGGCCAACGACGTGATACACGCGTTCGCGGTTCCGCAGTTCGGCATCAAGCAGGATGCGATTCCGGGCTTCGTTCGGGACACCTGGTTTCGCGCTGAGAAGGTTGGCGATTACCACGGCCAATGCCAAGAGTTGTGCGGCAAGGAGCATGCTTACATGCCGATTCACGTGAAGGTCTTGTCCCAGGCCGACTACACGAAGTGGGTTGACGCTCAGCGTGCTGAGATGGCTGCGAAGGCTGACGACCCGTCCAAGGTGTGGGAACTGGCAGATTTGATTGCGAGGGGGGAGAAGATCTACAGCGGCAACTGTGCTGCGTGCCACCAGCCGTCCGGCAAGGGCGGTGGTGCCGTGAAGCCGCTTGACGGTGCCGCCGTGGTTCTTGATGAAGACAAGACCAAGCAGATTGCCGTGCTGCTGAATGGGCAAAACGCGATGCCTTCATGGAAGCAGCTTTCCGATACCGAGATTGCTGCAGTGATCACGTACACGAAGAATAACTGGTCTAACAAGACTGGGCAGTTGGTGCAGCCATCCGACGTGGTTGCAGCCCGTCATTGACTTCGGTTTTTCAAAATTGACGCCCAGATTTTTTAAGGATTCGCTATGAGTGCAGTACTTGACCATCACGGTGACCACGGCCACGCACACGATCATGACCATGATCACGGAGCCCCGCACGGCTGGCGCCGTTGGCTGTTTGCGACGAACCACAAGGACATCGGCACGATGTACCTGTTGTTCTCTTTCACGATGCTGATGATCGGCGGCATCTTGGCGCTGATCATTCGCGCAGAGTTGTTCCAGCCTGGGCTGCAGTTCGTGAATCCGCAACTGTTCAATCAGTTGACGACGATGCACGGACTCATCATGGTTTTCGGCGCGATCATGCCGGCCTTTGTCGGTTTCGCGAACTGGATGATCCCTCTGCAGATCGGTGCAGCCGACATGGCTTTTGCCCGCATGAACAACCTCAGCTTCTGGCTGATGATTCCTGCAGCGTTAACGCTGGTCTCATCCTTCTTCATGCCTGGCGGAGCCCCAGCAGCTGGGTGGACGCTTTATGCGCCCTTGACACTTCAGATGGGTCCGTCCATGGACGGCGGCATCTTCGCGATGCACATCCTCGGCGCCAGCTCGATCATGGGTTCAATCAACATCATCGTGACGATCTTGAACATGCGAGCCCCTGGCATGACGTTGATGAAGATGCCGTTGTTCTGCTGGACCTGGCTGATCACTGCCTACCTGCTGATCGCCGTCATGCCCGTGTTGGCTGGTGCGATCACGATGACGCTGACGGACCGCCACTTCGGTACGAGTTTCTTCAATCCCGCAGGTGGCGGTGATCCAGTGATGTACCAGCACATTTTCTGGTTCTTCGGCCACCCGGAGGTCTACATCATGATCTTGCCGGCTTTCGGCATCATCAGCGCGATCATTCCCGCGTTTGCCCGGAAGCGTCTGTTTGGCTACACCTCGATGGTCTATGCCACGGCATCGATTGCGATTCTCTCGTTCATGGTTTGGGCTCACCACATGTTCACGACAGGCATGCCTGTCACGGGACAGTTGTTCTTCATGTACGCGACCATGTTGATCGCGATTCCTACGGGAGTGAAGGTCTTCAACTGGATCGCAACGATGTGGCGCGGATCGATGACGTTCGAAACCCCGATGCTGTTCGCCGTAGGGTTCATCTTCGTGTTCACGATGGGAGGCTTCACGGGACTGATCCTGTCGGTGGCGCCGGTCGATATCCAGATGCAAGACACCTACTACGTCGTCGCTCACTTCCACTACGTGCTGGTGGCTGGATCGCTGTATGCCATGTTTGCCGGCGTCTACTACTGGGGACCCAAGTGGACCGGGGTGATGTACAGCGAGACCTGCGGCAAGATTCACTTTTGGGGCTCGTTGATTTTCTTCAACGTCACGTTCTTCCCCATGCACTTCCTGGGTCTGGCCGGTATGCCGCGCCGTTATGCCGACTACCCGATGCAGTTCGCTGACTTCAACGCTGTGGCATCCGTCGGAGCCTTCGGATTCGGGCTCATGCAGGTCTACTTCTTCTTTTTCGTCGTACTGCCGATGATGCGCGGCAAGGGCAAGACTGCACCTGCCAAGCCTTGGGAAGGAGCAGAGGGCCTCGAGTGGGAAGTGCCGTCACCGGCGCCATTCCACACGTTTGAAACTCCGCCAAAACTCAATGCCGCGGCCACCAAAATCATTGCCTGAGGCGAGGCCGGTCATGCCTTCTCCCGATCAAGAAAAGCGAAACCTCAGGCTGGCTTTGGTGCTGGCGTCGATAGCTGCGATTTTCTTTATCGGGTTCTTGGCCAAGGCCACCCTGCTTGGTATTTGATTGATGAGTAGCTGGCCCTTTTCCACGCGCGCTCAGGCTCTCATGCAGGGCGACAACCCACGGATGGTGGGCAAGTTGCTCGTCATCACGGTGTTGATGTTCGGCTTTGGCTACGCGTTGGTGCCGATCTATAACTCGATTTGTTCTGCGCTTGGTATCAACGTGCTGGCCCTCTCGGATCAGGTGGTTTCTGGCCGTTCCGGTTTGGCGACGCAGGCCAACACACAGATCGATTCGAGTCGCACCATCACGGTGGAATTCGATGCGAACTCCCGCGGAGTCTGGAAATTCAAACCAGCGGTCAACAGCGTTGAAGTGCATCCGGGTGAATTGACGACCGTGATGTATGAGTTCACGAACATCCAGAAGCGCACGATGGTTGCACAGGCCATTCCTAGCTACGCACCCATGCAGGCCATGGCCTATTTCAACAAGGTGCAGTGTTTTTGTTTCAGCGAATACACGATGAAGGCCGGGGAAACCAAGCAATGGCCGGTGGTGTTCGTCATTGACGCCAAGCTTCCCAAAGATGTCACCACCATCACGTTGTCGTACACCTTTTTCGAAGTGGGCGGCAAGGTTCCGATGGAGCCAGTGGCTGTGCGCGAAGTGTCCGGAGCGCTCCGCTCATGAGTGAAACGGAACAATCTTCGAAAGGCTCGGGTACGTTCTTTCAGACGATGCGTACCGTGGCTTGGTCATTTTTCGGGGTTCGAAAAGCCGTAGATCATGAAAATGATGGCAGCAAACTGAACCCGGCCCATGTCGTGGTGGCAGGAGTGATCGGGGCCTTGGTCCTGATTCTTATTTTGGCCAGTGTGGTGAGTTGGGTGCTTTCGAGTGGCGTTGCTGCTTGACGTACGGTGGGATGGTGAGTGCCTGTATTGGCTTCACGCCATTCTTTGAGATTTAAGTTTTCGGGATTCAGGAGAAATCATGTCGGCAACGACCTCGTCCGTTAGCGCACACAACAAAGCGCCTTACTACTTCGTTCCAGCGCCTTCGGCATTTCCAGTGCTGCTCGCGTCAGCCCTGTTTTTGATCATCACTGGCGCTGCGCAATGGATCAACGCAGGCGGTTGGGGCGGCTACACGACCTTGGCTGGCTTTCTTCTGCTCGCGTTCGTGCTTCAGGGTTGGTTTCGCCAGGCCATCAGCGAAAGTGAAGGCGGTCTGTACGGCGACCGCATCGACGTGTCGTTCCGCTGGAGCATGAGTTGGTTCATCTACTCAGAGGTCATGTTCTTCGGAGCGTTCTTTGGTGCGCTCTACTGGGTACGTTTGCATGCGGTTCCGAATCTGGGCAGCATTGAGAACGCGGTACTCTGGCCTGACTTCAAGGCGATTTGGCCCAGCGTTCAAGCTGGTATGACCGCATCGCCTGCTGGGACGGTTGAGTCCTTCGGCACGATGGGCCCTTGGCCGCTGCCAACGATCAACACCGCGTTGCTGCTGACTTCCGGTGTCACGCTGACCATCGCTCACCACGCTTTGCTGGCGGGTAACCGTGGCAAGACGCTTGCGTTCATGTGGTTGACGGTGCTGTTGGGCGCAACATTCATGTGCGTTCAGGCCTACGAATATTCGCATGCCTACAGCGAACTCAACTTGAAGCTGAGCTCAGGTGTTTATGGATCCACGTTCTTCATGTTGACCGGTTTTCACGGTTTCCATGTGTTTGTGGGTTCGCTGATGCTTTTGTTCATCACCCTGCGTTTGCACAAGGGCCATTTCACGCCGCAGCGGCACTTCGGGTTCGAGGGCGCAGCTTGGTACTGGCACTTCGTGGACGTGGTGTGGCTCGGCCTGTACGTCGTTGTGTATTGGATGTGAACTTCAGTCACGCTTCGCAAATCAAAAAAGCCGCGGTATGCGGCTTTTTTGTTTTCTTGAAATCGTGTCAGTTCACTGGAATACCGGTGGGCTGTATCCAGCCCATCATGTAGCTGCCCAGCAGGCAAAGAAACAAGAGCACCGAAATCCCGACGCGCACGGCGAGCGCGCGCATCATCCGGTCTGATTTGGGTTTGCCGTCGCGCCCATCTCGAAGCATCGAAACGCCGGCAAGCGCCAAGGCTCCGACGATCCCCAAAAACGCAAAACCAATGAGGTATTTCATGGAGCATCATTATCGGCTTCGACCGACATTTGGGCACCGGGGCCCTGCTTGAGTCGCCTCGCAACCAATGACAGCGGGCACATGCGACGGTTTGTGATCGTCTTGGTCGCCACGTTGTTGGGCGTGGCAGGTACCGCCCGTCTGGGGGTTTGGCAACTGGATCGAGCCGCCTACAAGGAAAACCTTCAAAAATCGATGGACTCGCGATCCAAATTGCCTGCCTTGCCCGCATCGGCTCTGGCCGCGACTGCCGAGCAGGCGATCGAGCAGCATGATCGTGCTGTTGTCGTGCGCGGGCGCTGGGTACCGTCGGCCACCGTGTTCCTGGACAACCGACAGATGAACGGCGCACCCGGCTTCTTCGTTGTGACTCCTCTGAGAATGGTGGATGCAAGCGGCACTGTCCTGGTTCAACGAGGTTGGGTAGCTCGCGACACGATGGACCGCACGCGCGTTCCGGACATTCCAACCGACTCTGGTGATGTCACCGTCCAAGGCCATATCGCCCCACCCCCGCTCAGGCTGTACGACTTCGGAGGAGCGGCCTCGGGTGTCATCAGACAAAATCTCGACTTGGTGTCCTACGGACGCGAGTTCTCGCTCGATCTCAAACCCTTGTCGGTCATGCAGGACGCCGAGGGTGCTCCGCAAGACGGGCTTTCAAGGCATTGGGCGCGCCCGGACGTCGGGATTCAAAAGCATTACGGTTATGCCTTCCAGTGGTTTGCGCTTTGCGCATTGATGTCAGGGTTGTATGTCTGGTTCCAAATCCTCAGTCCCCGCCTCCGACCTCGGAGCGGGTGTTGACCCGCAGTCAGTTCTGGGCCTGACCGTCCACTCCATGCCGACGCCGGACCTATCGGCTCGTCGTACGGCTTCCGGCCGGTGGAGGATGTTGCTCGTGCTCGCAGTGTGCGCGGCACCGGTGCTCGCGTCGTATTTCACTTACTTCGTCATCAGGCCGCAGGGGCGCACCAACTACAGCGAACTCATCACGCCCCCGCGCGTGTTGCCCCAAACGCTGCCGTTGAAAACACTCGCCGGTGATCCGTTCGTTGCAAACAGTCTGCACGGACAGTGGCTCATGGTTGTCGTCGCCGATGGTGCTTGCGATCCCCGGTGCGAAAAGCAGCTGTACCTGCAGCGTCAGTTGCGTGAAACGCTGGGTCGCGAGAAGGATCGGGTGGACAAGGTCTGGCTGATCACTGATGGCGTCACGCCGCGCCCCGACTTGATGACAGCGATATCTGCCGGAGATCCCGCCACGGTGTTGCAAGTCGATGCCGAATCGCTCGCCACATGGCTGATCCCTGCGCCGGGTCAGCAACTGGCAGACCATGTCTTTATCGTGGATCCGATGGGGCAGTGGATGATGCGAGCTCCCGTCAATCCCGATCCAGCCAAGCTCAAGCGAGATCTTGAGCGACTCTTGCGTGCCTCCGCCTCATGGGACCAACCCGGGCGCTGACGCCTCGCGAGAAGCAATGAGTTCACCTGCCTACGATTTCAGTCCATCGGCGGTCTTGCTGCTGCTCGGGGCTACGCTCGCGCTGTTGCCCTTGCTGTGGGTAGGGTGGCGTCATCGCCAGGCCAGCTCCGTCCAGCGCTGGCGGGCGCTTGCTTTGGTCACGCTGTTGCTTACTTTCGATTTGGTGCTCGTGGGTGCCTTCACGCGCCTTACCGACTCGGGGCTCGGCTGCCCGGATTGGCCGGGTTGCTACGGCAGCGTCAGCCCACTTGGTGCCCACCAGGAAATCCACGTGGCACAAAGTGCGATGCCCACCGGTCCCGTCACCCGTGGCAAGGCCTGGATCGAGATGGTTCACCGCTATCTGGCCACCGGAGTCGGTGCCCTCATCACCGTGCTGGCGGTTGCGGCCTGGGTGCAATCTCGGCAAGAGCGTCGGTTGGTCTCGCCGTGGTGGGCGACCGCCACCTGGATTTGGGTGTGTCTGCAAGGAGCGTTTGGTGCCCTGACTGTCACCATGAAGCTCTATCCCGCCATCGTGACGGCCCATTTGCTCGGCGCCCTGGGGTTGTTGGGCCTGTTGGCGGTTCAGTCGCAGTGGTCTGTCGACAAACCGTTGAGGTTGTCGCCCACGTTGTATCGGGGCGCCCTGATCGTGTTGGCGGTGTGCGTGGCTCAGATAGCGCTGGGCGGCTGGGTCAGTACCAACTATGCTGTTCTTGCCTGCCGCGAGTTCCCGACCTGTCAGGGCGAATGGTGGCCGGTCATGGATTTCGCCAGCGGCTTCACTGTGTTTCGTGAACTTGGTGTGGGCCCCGACGGCCAGTACCTTCCCTTCTCGGCCTTGACGGCGATCCATGTCGCTCACCGGTTGGGTGCCGTAGCGGTCGTCGTGGCGGTGGGCGGTTTGGCATGGCGGCTATGGGGCAGCGGCGACAGCGAGCAACGCCGATGGAGCCGATACTTGGGATTGATCTTGCTGTGGCAACTTCTCACGGGGCTGAGCAATGTCGTTCTCGACTGGCCTTTGGTGGCCGCGCTGGGTCACACGGGCGGGGCTGCGGCATTGGTGGTGATTCTCACAATGATGCTCACCCGGGCGCGCCGATCAGTCTCACCATTCGGCGTTACGCCTGCATCATCCACAACCCCCAGCGTGGCACAAGCCGCTTCGTAGAATCCGTCTGCCCGCCATGTCTGAAACTCTCGCCTCCCCCTTGCCCGCTGTAGACCGCACATTGCGGCTCAAGCAGTACTACGCGCTGACCAAGCCCAGGGTGGTGCAACTGATCGTGTTCTGTGCGGTCATCGGCATGCTGCTCGCCGTGCCTGGCCTGCCGGACTGGCCGTTGGCACTGGCGGCCACCGCCGGGATCTGGCTCGTGGCGGGTGCTGCCGCAGCGATCAACTGCGTGGTGGAGCAGCACATCGATGCCAAGATGGCTCGCACTGCCTGGCGGCCCACCGCCAAGGGGCAACTGACCAACTTCCAGACGATCACGTTTTCGACGGTGTTGTGCGCGATCGGCAGTGCGGTGCTGTACTTCTGGGTCAACCCGCTCACCATGTGGCTGACATTCGCCACCTTTGTCGGGTACGCGATCGTCTACACCGTGCTTCTCAAACCGGCAACGCCGCAAAACATCGTGATCGGCGGCGCTTCGGGTGCCATGCCACCGGTGCTGGGGTGGGCGGCGATTCGCGGCGACGTTGGCGCAGAAGCACTGATCCTGTGTCTGATCATCTTCTTGTGGACCCCGCCGCACTTCTGGGCGCTTGCGCTGTACCGGGCCGAGGACTATCGCAAGGCCGGGCTGCCGATGCTGCCTGTGACGCACGGAGCGGCGTTCACGCAACTGCACGTTTTCTTGTACACGCTGGTGCTTTTCGCCGCCACGCTGTTGCCTTTCATCTCGGGGATGAGTGGCGTCATCTACCTGGTCGGCGCAGTGGCACTGGGTGTGGGCTTTACCGGCTACGCCTGGAAGCTGTGGCGCAACTACTCCGATGCGCTGGCTCGCAAGACCTTTCGCTTCTCGATATGGCATCTCATGCTGCTGTTCGCGGCTCTGTTGGTTGATCACTATCTGGGGCCGCTGCTTTGAAACCCTTAATCAAGCTTTCGGGCGCTTGGCGCGCCTCCACTCAGCGCGTTCAAGCAGTCGTTCTCGCGTTGTTGTGCGGCGTGGCCTTCACCGCTTGCAACGATGCGGTGTCAGCGCGGGCGGGTGCTGCGCCCGTCTTTGTCGGCGTGGACATCACCGGAGCCGAATATGCCCGCACGCTATCGCTCACCGATCAGTTTGGCCAGTTGCGAACGCTGGCGGATTTCAAGGGCAAGGTCACGCTGGTGTTCTTTGGCTTCACCCAGTGCCCGGATGTGTGCCCGGCCACGATGGCCGAGCTGGCGCAGATCAAGGCCAAGCTGGGCGAAGACGGCAAGCGGCTGCAAGGCGTGTTTGTCACACTGGATCCCGAGCGCGATACGCCCGAGATGCTCAAGGCCTACATGAGCGGATTCGATCCCACCTTCATCGCCTTGCGCGGAACACCCGAGCAAACCGCTGTCGCCGCCAAGGAATTCAAGGTGTTCTACGCCAAGGTTCCTGGCAAGAGCGCCGGCAGCTACAGCCTCGATCACACCGCCGGCTCGTATGTGTTCGATTCCAACGGCAAGGTTCGCCTGTTCGAGCGCTACGGCAGTGGCCCTGAAGCACTCACCGCAGATCTGAAAATCTTGCTCGCCGGGGGCTGATGAGCTGATCCAGGCGGCCATGCCGCGCGCCCCGAAATGACAAACGGCCCGCGAGGGCCGTTTGTCATGCTGCGATCTCAGGGCTATCGATTCAGTTGGCTTGCACCAGCGCCTTGCGCATCTTCTTCATGGCGGCCACCTCGATCTGGCGAATGCGTTCGGCGCTCACACCGTACTCATCGGCCAGATCGTGCAGGGTCATGCCGCCGGAGTTGTCGTCGTTGACCTTGAGCCAGCGCTCTTCAACGATGCGTCGGCTGCGCGCGTCCAGTGATTCCAGCGCCAGCGAGATGCCGTCGCTGGCCAGCCAGTCGCGGTGATGGGCGTCGAGCACGCGGCTGGGTTCCTGGGTGTCGTCGGCCAGATAGGCGATGGGTGCGTAGGCCTCTTCGCCGTCGTCATCGTTCAGCGGATCCAGCGGCACATCTCCGCCGGACAGACGCGTTTCCATCTCGAGCACGTCCTCACGCTTGACGTTGAGCGTGCGCGCCATCGTGTCGACCTCGCTTTGGGTCAGCGCATGCCGGTGGGTTTCGCCCTCGACGGCATCGTCCTTCAGGCTTTGCTTCATCGAGCGCAGGTTGAAGAACAACTTGCGCTGCGCCTTGGTGGTGGCCACCTTAACCATGCGCCAGTTCTTCAGGATGTACTCGTGGATCTCTGCCTTGATCCAGTGCATGGCGTAGCTCACCAGCCGCACGCCTTGGTCGGGGTCGAATCGCTTGACGGCCTTCATCAGGCCGACGTTGCCTTCCTGGATCAGGTCGCTGTGGGGCAGGCCGTATCCCAGGTACTGCCGAGCGATCGAGACCACCAAGCGCAAGTGCGACAGCACGAGTTGCCCGGCGGCTTGCACATCACCGGCCTCGTGCAGTCGGCGAGCCAGCAACTGCTCTTCCTCGAGCGTGAGCATCGGGATGCGGTTGGCTGCCGAGATGTAGGCATCGATGTTGCCCAGCGAGGGCACCATCGTCCACGGATCACGCAGCGTGAGAGCAGAAGTTGAGTTCGAAAAGGTCGTGTTCATGGTGAAAGTCGACTTGGTCAAATCGAATGCTGAAATGTTAGCACTCGCATGGGGTGAGTGCCAAGTCGTGTTCGCGAGCCTACTTGCACGATGATGCGGCGCAGCCCGTCGCCGCCACTTGACGCTGATCATGGCCAACGCATCGTGTGGGTCGCATGCTCGGTGAAATGCTCGCCGGCTTCGCCGCGGCGAAGCCGTCCGACTCACCTCCGCCGATGCCCGACGCCCCCAAGCCACTCCGAAACCGTTGGAAATTCCCCGCTGCGCTGATTGGCGTGTTGCTGGTTGTGGCTGTCGTTGCGCGCTGGTGGTTGGGTCCGCAGGTCGTGGCCGAAACGCTCCAGCGGCGCGATCTGGTGCAGTCCGTGGTCGCCAGCGGCCGGGTGGAAACCGCACATCGGGTGGAGGTCGGCGCGCAGATCACCGCCACCGTGATGCGTGTGCCGGTGGCCGAGGGCCAAACGGTGAAGGCCGGCGACGTGCTCATCGAGCTCGAATCGACCGAGCAGCGTGCCATCGCGCAGCAAGCCCAAATCGAGCTGGCGCAAGCGCAGACCCGCCTGCGCCAATTGATTGAGGTGCAAATGCCGGTGGCCGAGCAGGGGGTGCGCCAGGCCCAGGCCACCCTCGACAACGCCAGCTCGATGTGGCGCCGCCAGCAAGAGCTGTTCGGCCAGGGCTTCATCGGCGAGGCCGCGCTCGATGACTCGCGCAAGGCACTCGCGCTGGCCGACGCCCAGCAGCAATCGGCTCAGAAGCAGCTCGAAAGCCTGCGCGCCGGGGGCGGCGAGCGCGAGTTCACCGCCGCCGCGGTGGTTCAGGCCCGCGCCGGCGCCGAGGCGGCCCGCGCACGCGCCGCCTACTCTGTCATCCGGGCCCCAGTAGCGGGCACGCTGATCGGCCGCAACGTCGAGCCGGGCGATGTGGTGCAGTCCGGCAAGGTGCTGATGACGTTGTCGCCTGACGGCCCCACGCAACTCGTGGCCGAGATCGACGAGCGCAACCTGCGGCTGCTCGCGCTGGGTCAGCCAGCACTCGCCTCGGCCGACGCCTACCCCCAACAGCGCTTCGGCGCCAAGCTGGTCTACATCAATCCGGCCATCAATGCGCAGACCGGCGCGGTGGAGGTCAAGCTCGACGTGGTCTCGCCGCCGCTGGCACTGACGCAGGACATGACGGTGTCGGTCGACATCGAAGTGGCGCAGCGCCACGGCGCCTTGCTGCTGCCGGTGGGCGCGCTGAGCGACTCCGCCGGGCCCGAGGCGGCCGACGGCTCGGTGCTGCGCATCGAAGCCGGCCGCGCCGTGCGGCGGCCGGTGCGGCTGGGACTGCGCAGCGGTGGCTGGGCCGAGGTGCTCGAGGGCTTGAGCGTGGGTGATCGCGTGGTCGCAGCACCGGCTGCCGTGGCGTCCGGCTCGCGGGTGCGAGCGATCGCCCCGGCGGCGCTGCCTTGAGTCAGGCGCCGGGCATGTTCTCGCACTGGCTGCCCTTCGAGTGGATCGTGGCGCTGCGCTTTTTGCGAGAAGGCCGGCTGCAGACCATCTTCATCATGACCGGCGTGGCCATCGGCGTCGGCGTGATCGTCTTCATGTCGGCGCTGCTGGCCGGCCTGCAGTCCAACTTCATCCGCCGCGTGCTGTCGGCGCAGGCGCACATCCAGTTGCTGCCGCCCAAGGACGTGACCCGCACGCTGCGCGGAGCGGCTGCTGCCCAGATAGGCCAAGTCCCCGAGGTCGAGGCCGCCATCGTGCAGCCGCCGCTGCAGCGATTGAAGTCCATCGACCAGTGGCAAGCGGTGGCCGAGCAGATTCGGGCGATGCCCGAGGTGCTCGTGGTGTCGCCAGTGGCTGGCGGCTCGGCGCTGGTGCTGCGCGGCAGCGTGAGCCGCTCGATCTCGCTCAGCGGCATTCAGCCCGAGCTGTACTTCCGCATCATCGACCTCAACGACAAGCTCGTGCGCGGCACCACGCGCCTGACCGGCAGCGACATCCTGATCGGCACCGAGCTGGCCAGCGATTTGGGCCTGGACGTCAGCGACAAGCTGCGCGTGACCACCGCCGGCGGTGCGTCCAGTTCGCTCACCATCACCGGCATTTTTGACCTGGGCAACAAGGGCGCGAACTCGCGCAATGTGTTCATGGCGCTGCATACCGCCCAAAGCCTGCTCGGCTTGCCCGGTGGCGTGACGAGCATGGAAGTGAACGTGCGCGACGTTTATGGGGCCGAAGGCGTCGCGCAGCGCATCACGCGTGCCACGGGCGTCGAGGCCGACAGCTGGATCAAGACCAGCGCCCAGTTCTTTGCCGCCATCAGCGCGCAGACCACCGCCAACACCGCGATCCGCTTTTTCGTGGCGCTGTCGGTGGCTTTCGGCATCGCCAGCGTGCTGGTGGTGGTGGTGGTGCAGAAGTCGCGCGAGATCGGCATTTTGCGCGCCATGGGCATTTCACGTGGGCAGATTCTGCGGGTGTTTCTGCTGCAGGGCGGACTGCTTGGGCTTGGCGGTTCAGTTGCCGGTTGCGGCATCGGCGCCATCGGTCTGGTGCTTTGGCAGCG
>CANBSV010000039.1 GCA_947372225.1 Burkholderiales bacterium
CTGCAGAAGTGACGCTGTGAGAAGCAGCGCCTGGCGCGGTGCGCTGCTGGCCGCGCCGGCGGTGCTGTGGACGTTCGCGTTCTTCGTGCTGCCGTCGTCCGCGATCGCGCTGTGGAGCTTCTTCCGGCGCGAGGGCGGGATGCTCGTCACCACGCCCAGCCTCGACAACTACCGCCGCCTGATTGCCGACGACACCTACGCGCTGGCGCTGCAGCACTCGCTCGAGACCACGCTGCTGGTCACCGCGCTGTCGGTGCTGCTGGCTTACCCGCTGGCCTACGCCATTGCCTACCGCGTGGCGCCGCGCTGGCAGCGCGCGGTGCTGATGCTCGCGGTGCTGCCGTTCTGGACGTCGTACGTGGTGCGCTCGTATGCGTGGCTGCTGGTGCTCGCGCCCGAAGGCGTGATCAACCGCGCGCTGATGGCCTGGGGATGGATCGCCGAGCCGCTGGAGCTGGCCTTCACGCCCGGCGCCTCGGTGATCGGCTTCGTGCATTTCTTCGTCATGCTGTGCACGCTGACCATCTACGCCAGCCTGGTGCGCATCGACCCCAAACTGCGGCTGGCCGCCGCCGATCTGGGCGCCAGTCGCTGGCAGACCTTCGCGCGCATCACGTTGCCGCTGTCGGCGCCGGGCTTGGCGGCAGGGGCGTTTCTCACTTTCGTGATCACCATCGGCGACTACGTCACGCCACAGATCCTGGGCGGCAACACCGAGCTGCTGCTGCCGCAGATGATCCTGATGCAGATCCAGCGCCGCGCCGACATCCCCATGGCCTCGGCGCTGTCGATGGCGATGATGGTGTGCGTCACGCTGGCGTATGCCGCGCTGGCACGCTGGCTGAGCGCCAAACGCGCATGAGCACCCGCCGCCAGCTCGTCGACCGGTTGCAGGCGCTGGCCGTCATGGCGCCGCTGTTCGTCTTCATCTACCTGCCGGTGGTCACGCTGGTGCTGTTCTCCTTTCACGCGGGGCAAGTGCCCGTGCCGCCGTTTGAAGGGCCATCGCTCGAGTGGTACCAGCGCGTGCTCGGCAACGACCGCGTCACCGGCGCCACGTGGGCGTCGGTGGTGGTGGGCGTGTTGTCGTCGGCGCTGGCCACCGGTCTGGCCACGCTGGCTGCCTGGGGGCTGGCGCGTCACCGGGTGCCCGGTCACCGCTTCGTTGAGGCGCTGCTGATGCTGCCGCTGGCGGTGTCGTATCTGGTGATTGGTGTGGGGCTGCTTGTGGCGCTGTCGGCGCTCGATGTGAGCCGTTCGCTGTGGTCGGTGGGCATTGGCCACGTGGTGCTGAACCTGCCGCTGGCTTTCGTGGTGGTGGTCGGCCAGTTCGATCACGCCCAGGTGCGGCTCGAGCACGCCGCGCGCGATCTGGGCGCCAGCGAATCGCAGGTGTTCTGGCGCGTCACGGTGCCGCTGCTGCGTCCGGCCAGCATGGCGGCTTTTCTCTTGTCACTCACGTTTTCATGGGACGAGTTCATCGTGTCGTTCTTGCTCTCGGGCTTCGATCCGACGCTGCCGGTGGTCATCTGGGGCATGTTGCGCAGCGGCCTCAACCCGCAGACCAACGCGGTCGGCACCATGGTGTTTGGCGTGTCGTTGCTGGCCGCCGTGATGTTCGAGTTGACGCTGCTGCGCCAGGCAGGAAGGAACCCCGATGCAAGCCGCCGCTGAACTGACGCTCGACGCCGTGTCGTGCCGCTACGGCGAGGTGATGGCGGTCGATGACGTTTCGCTCACCGTGCCGCCCGGCACCTACGTCGTGCTGCTCGGGCCGTCGGGTTCGGGCAAGACCACGCTGCTGTCGATGCTTGGCGGCTTCACTACGCCCACGCTCGGGCGCGTGCTGATCGGCGGCCAAGATGTGACGAATGTGCCGCCGGCACAGCGGCCCACCGCCACCGTGTTTCAGGATTACGCGTTGTTCCCGCACCTCGACGTCGCCGGCAACGTGGGCTTCGGTCTGTCGGTGTGTGGCGTGGCGCCGGTGCAGATCGCGCAGCGGGTGTCGGCCGCGCTCGATCGCGTGGGCTTGAGCGGCTACGGGCCGCGTGCCATCTCGGCGGCGTCGGGCGGTCAGCGTCAGCGCATCGCTCTGGCCCGCGCGCTGGTCACCGAGCCGTCGCTGCTGCTGCTCGACGAGCCGCTAGGCGCGCTCGACTTGAGCCTGCGCCGTCAGATGCAAGACGAACTGCGCCGCCTGCAGCGCGCCGAAGGGCGCAGCTTCGTGCACGTCACGCACGACCAGGAAGAAGCCATGGCGATTGCCGACCTGATGGTCATCATGAACCGCGGCCGCATCGAGGACATGGGGCCGCCCACGCGCCTGTACGAGCGCCCGCGCACCCGCTTCGCCGCGCAGTTTCTGGGCGAGAGCGCCATCATCGAAGGCCGCGTCGCCAGCGCCGAGGCGGGCTGCTTGCAGATCGACACGCCTTGCGGGCGGCTCGCCTTGAGGGGAAGCCGCTCACCCGGCGATGCGGTCGCGCTGGCCGTGCGGCCCGAGGCGCTGCGAGTGGGGCTTGCCACCCAGGGCGAACAGTCGCTCGGGCAGCTGCGGGTGGAGCATTCGGTTTACCAGGGCAGTTTTTTGCGAGTGTCCGGCCACACGCCCAGCGGCGTGCGGCTGCTCGCCAAGCTGCCGCCGCAACCGCTGCCCGCCGGGGCCGATATCGAGGGCATTGCGGTGTCGGTGCGCGCCGATGGCCTGGTGTTGCTCGAAGACTGACCGCCCGCCACGCCCCACGAGCCACACGACCATGCCGCATTCGAAACCCACCGCCACGCCCTTCGACTGGTACCGCATCACGCACCACGACCACGGCGTGACCCGCATCGACGAGCACCACATCGACCCGTTCTATCGCTGCAACATCTGGCATGTGCGCGGCCGGGAGGGCGACTTGCTGGTCGATTCAGGCATGGGCGTGGTCAGCCTGCGCACGCAGGTGCCGTGGCTGGGCGAGCGCCCGCTGCTGGCCGTGGCCAGCCACGCGCACTTCGATCACGTGGGCAACCACCACGAGTTCGATCAGCGCGCCTGCCACGCCTGCGAGGCGCACATCCTGGCCGAGCCGCGCGGCGACTGGAACCTGGCCGAACGCTATGCCGTGGTCGACATGTTCACCGCGCTGCCGCCGGGCGGCTATTGCCAGGCCGACTACCGGGTCAGGCCGGCACCGGTCACGCGGGTGGTCGAGGCGGGTGACGTCATCGATCTGGGCGACCGGGTGTTCGAGGTGCTGCACGTGCCGGGCCATTCGCCCGGATCGATCGCGCTGTGGGAGCGCGCCACCGGCGTGCTGTTTTCAGGCGATGCGGTCTACGACGGGCCGCTGATTGATGATGCGTACCACTCGCACCCGCCCACCTACGTCGAAACGCTGTCGCGCCTGCGCGAGCTGCCGGTGAGCGTGGTGCACGGCGGGCACTTCGAGAGTTTCGGTCGCAACCGCATGCGCCAGCTGGTCGACGAGTACGTCGCGGGTCAGCGCGCGGGCGGCTGCCCGGCGGATGCCGGTTGAGGGGTCAGCCGGCGACGGCCCGAGCGGGCCGCCAGTTCCGATTGCAGCACCGCCAGATCGGCGACGTCATGAATCAGCGCAGCGTGTAGCCGCGCGCGTCCATGCAGGCTTCGGTGGCTCGGTTGAACACGTTGCTGTCGGCCATCGCGTTGCGCTGCGTGGTCGCCCAGCGGTTGCAGGCCTGGCGGTCCGCTTCGGTCTGTTCGGGGCCCTGGCCGCTGCGCGGATAGATGATGGGATCGGGACGCGATGGCGCCACCGGCTCGCGGTACTCGGCCACCGGGGGCACCTCGCGGTAGACCGGGGCCTCGCGATAGACCACTGGCGGCTGGCGGTAGACCACCACCGGCGCGGGTTCGACCCAGCCGTACGCCGGCGGGTAGGCGTACACCGGCGGGCCGTAGGCGCGCTGGCTGCTGAGGTAACCCAGTCCGAAGCCGATGCCCGTGCCCAGCACGACACCGCCCCAGCCCAGGCCGCCGCCACCGTGATAGTGGCCGCCATACCCGCCGTGCCCGCCGTAGGCTTGGGCATCAGCCCAAGGCAATCCGGCACCCACGGCCACCAGGGCCAACGAGGCAGCCAAGCGTAGGGTCAAGCGTTTCATGGTGTTTCCTCTCGAGCAATGCACTTGGCGGGCCAAATCAGGCACCGCCGATGCGAATCAAAGACAACCGGTCAGCCTGTTGGGATGCGGTCCTGCCGCAAAGAGTTCCCCAAAAGCCGTTCACCTGAAGTTGCAACGCCGTGTGAGCGGCCACTGCGGGCGAACTGCTCTCTAACGAAACTCAAGCCCCAAGCGTTGACCCACTGCCCTTGATCTGTCCGAGACACCGGATCGGGTCGTTTCGCCCGATCAGAAACGGTAGCCCACGCCCATGCCGATCAGCCAAGGGTCGATCTTGAACTTGCCCACCTTGGCGCCGGAGGACTTCACGTCGGTTTCGATGTCGACGTGCTTCACGTCGAAGTTGACGTAGACGTTCTTGGCGATCTCGTAGTCAACACCGGCTTGCAAGGCCAGACCGAAACTGCTGTGGTCGAGGCTCGGGTGCAAGGCAGTCACGACGCCCGGGGTGAAGTGAACCTTGGAGATGTTCGTGTAGTTCAAGCCGATGCCGACGTAGGGCTTGAGCGCACCGAGCTGCGTGAAGTGGTATTGCGCCAGCAGGGTCGGTGGCAACTCATGCAGAGCCCCGATGTAGGCGTTGCCAGCGCGGATGCTGTGCTTTTGCGGGTACGTCAGCACCAGTTCGGCGGCGAGTTCCGGCGTGAAGAAGTAGGACACGTCGAACTCTGGCAGCACCTTGTCGCTCACCGACAGATCCAACCCGGTCGAGTCCTTGTTGTCGCTGATCAGGCCCACCGCCCGAATGCGAACCAGCCATGGCTCGCTGGGGGTTTGTGCAGCCGCAGGCAAGGTGATGCAGGTGACGAGTGCAGCCGCCAAGGCGACTTGCTTCAGCGTGGGGATGTTCATTTGTGTGTTCCTTTTCTTGGCGAGGACGAACTCCTCAGGGGCAATTGAAGTCCTCACAGTCTGTCCGGATGTTGCGGTGCATCAAGGTTTTGTACGGTGCAACATTTGCGCAACACCTGAAGGCCTGTCCAGTCGCTAGAGTGCCGCCGTGATCGCCGAATGCCCCGAAGCCCTTTGTCTCGCTGAACGCCCCTGCGGCGCTGGCGCTGTGGCTGGCGTCGACTTCACCAGCCGGCCCACGGCGCGCAAGCCCATCGTGGTGGCGCTGGGCCGGTTCGATGGTCAAGCGGTGCGGCTCGATGCGCTGGTCTCCCACGCCAGCTTCGAGACCTTTGACGGCTGGTTGCGTGCGTCTGGCGACTGGGTGGGCGCCTTCGATCTGCCTTTCGGCCTGCCTCGCGAACTCGTCACCGCGTTGGGCTGGCCCGCCGACTGGTTGCCATTGATGCGCCACTACGCCGGGCTGTCGCGCGCCGAGATCCGAGACACCTTTGCCGCGTTTTGCGATGCGCGGCCGGCGGGCGCCAAGTTCGCGCACCGCGCGTGCGACAAGCCGGCGGGCTCCTCACCCTCGATGAAATGGGTCAACCCGCCAGTGGCTTACATGCTGCACGCCGGCGTTCCGCTGCTCATCGACGCCGGCTTGCACCTGCCCGGGCTCCACGGGGGCGATCCCTCACGCGTGGCCGTCGAGGGCTACCCGGGCCTGCTGGCCCGCGAGGTGTTGGGCGCGCGCTCTTACAAAAGCGACGATCGCGCCCGGCAAACGCCAGAGCGGCTCATCGCCCGCAAGGACCTGGTCGACGCACTCGAGCAGGGCCGCACACGGCTGGGCGTGCGCTTGCGGCTGACTCATGCGCAGCGCGACGCGCTGGTGGCCGACGCCAGCGGTGACCGGCTCGATGCGGTGCTGTGCCTGCTTCAGGCGGCATGGGCGCGAGCGCAGCCGGCGTTCGGCCGGCCGGAGCACGCCGACGCGCTCGAGGGCTGGATCGTGAGCGCATGAGTGCCATCGCGAGCCGGCACGAGCGTCAGCGATCTGTCAGAGGCGCTGGCTTGGAGTGGTTCGGGCTCAGTTTTCCCGGCGCTCAGACGAAACAAAGTTGTTCCCCCGAGTTTCACAGTCCTTCATCAGGAGACCTTGCATGACATGTTTCACCACCCGCTGCCTCGGCGCCGCATCCTTGCTGCTGGCACTGGTGTGCGCACCGGCCGCGGCCAGCGACCTGGCCGACGTCAAGGCGCGCGGCGAGTTGCGTCATCTGGGCATCAACTACGCCAACTTCGTCACTGGCGCGGGCGACGGCTTCGATGTGGAACTGGTGCAGGGCTTCGCCAAGTCCATCGGCGTCAAGTACAAGCTGGTGCCCACCGACTTCGTCAGCGTGATCCGTGACGTGCTGGGGCAGGAAGTCGTGCGCCAGGGCGATCAGGTCACGCTGCAGGGGGACTTTGCCGTCAAGGGCGACATGATCGCCACCGGCTTCACCATGCTGCCGTGGCGCGAAAAGGTGCTGCTGTATTCGGCACCCACCTTCCCGTCGCAGGTGCTGCTGGTCGCGCGGGCCGATTCGCCCACCGCGCCCATCAAGGGCACGCCCGATCTGGCGGCTGACATCGTCGAGACCAAGGCGCTGATCGGCACCAAGAGCCTGCTGGTGATGGAGCGCACCTGCATCGATCCGGGCAACTACGGGCTCAAGGGCAAGGGCATCGACATCCGTCCCTACACCAAGAGCACCAACCTCAACGAGATGGTGCCCGCGCTGCTCAATGCAGACGCCGACTTCACGCTGCTCGACGTGCCTGACGCCATCCTCGACTTGCAGCGCTGGGCCGGCAAGATCAAGGTGATCGGGCCGATCTCGGGACACCAGGAACTGGCCGCCGCGTTTCCAAAGTCCTCACCCGAGTTGCGTCGCGCGTTTGATGAGTACCTGGTGCGCGTCAAGGGCGATGGCACCTACGACAAGCTGGTTGACAAGTACTACCCCGGCATCCGGCGCTACTTCCCGGCGTTTTTTGCCAGCAAGGGCTGACCCATCGACCGGAAGTTTGCCTCGCTGACCACGCGATTCGCCGGGCGCTGGGCGCTCGTCGTCGCGGTGGTTTTTTGCGCCTATTCGGCGCTGCTGCTGTTTCAGGCCTTCCACGACCGGGAGCAGTTGCGCGAGGCCGCCGAGCGCCGGCTGGTGGCCGACAGCCAGCGGCGTGCGTCGGCGCTGGCTGATTTCGCGGGCGACCGTTTCCACCTGAGCGAACACATGGTCGCGCTCAACGAGCTCAACACCTACCTGGCCAGCAAGGCGCTGGGCATGTCGCCGCTGTACGGTCTGAATGCCAGCCTCGACGCCCTGGAGCGCAGGTTTCGAGACCGCACGGCGGCCGTGAATTCGGTTTCGCGCACGACCCACGAGCTGCCCTTCAGCCGCATCGTGTTCTATGACGAAACCGGCCAGGTGCTGGCCGATTCGGGTGGAACCACTGAATTGCCACCCTCGGCGGGCCGGCCCGATGCCGGCATCCGTGAACCCTCGATTGAACTCAGCCCGCAGCGCCGCGAACTCGTGGTCATCGTGCCGGTGATGTTCAAGGACCAGTTCAGCGGCACGCTGGTCACGCTGACCGACGTAGGCGAGTTCTACCGCTCGATGATCCAACTGGGCGCGGGTGACGCCTATCGAGAAACCCTGCTCACGCTCGAGGGCCAGGAGATCGTTGCCCCGAACAGCCCTGCCGTGTTCGAGCCCGTTTTGGCACGCGTGCTGGCAACGCTGCCCGAGAGCCGGCCGGTGCCGCTGGCCGATGTGAAAGGTGCGGGCAGCCTGAACAAATCGGTCGCCATCGTGACGGCGGTTCCGGGCGTGCCGCTGAGGCTGGTGACCACGCAGCCACGCGACGTGCTCGACGGCTCACTGACGTCGCCGGCGTTCCTGTATTCGCTGGGTGTCTTTCCGGCGCTCTTGCTGCTGCTGGCGTTTCGCTTCGACCGGCTGCGCCATCGCACCGATGTACTCGAACAAGACGCCAGCCGTGCGATGGTGCAGCAACGCTCGTTGGAGGACCGCAACGAGGCGCTGTCGGTCGAGATCCGCCGCCGCGAGGCGGTCGAGGCCGAACTGCAGGGCCACCGCGATCACCTCGAAGAACTGGTGGCGCAGCGCACCAATGAGCTGGCGCGGCTGTTTCATGCACTGCCTGATCTGTACTTCCGGATCGAGCGCGACGGAACGATTCTCGAGTGCCACGCCGGACGTTCCGAAGACTTGCTGGTGCCGGTGGGTGAGATGCTGGGCCAGCGCATGCAAGACATCGTTCCGCCAGACGTGGGAGCCAAGTTGCGCGACGCGCTCGGCCGCATCGAGAGCGGCGCCGATCAGGTCGTCATCGACTACGAGCTTGCGCTCGAACATGGCGCCCAGCACTTCGAAGCGCGCATGCTGCCGCTGGCCGACGATCAGGCCGTCCTGGTGGTGCGCAATGAGACCGCCCGTCACGAGATCGAGACCGTGCGCGAGCGCAACCGGCTCGACACCGAACGTCTGGCGCGCGCCAAGAGCGAGTTCATGAGCAACATGAGCCATGAGATCCGCACACCGCTCAATGCCGTGCTGGGGCTGGCGCAGGTGGGCGCGCGTTCCACGGGGGATCCCGAGGCCAGGACGGCCTTCGCATCGATCGAGGACGCCGGGCGACACCTGCTGGCCATCGTGAATGACATCCTCGACTTCTCGAAGCTCGAGGCGGGAAAGTTGTCCGCCGAGTGCCGGCCTTTCCGTCTGGCGCCCGCCATCGAAGCGGCCTCGGGCATGATCGCCGGCCGCGTTCAGGGCAAGGGTCTCGAGTTCCGCCTGGACACCGCGCCCGACCTGCCCGACTGGGCCCTGGGCGACGAACTGCGGCTCAAGCAGGTGCTGGTCAACCTGCTGTCCAACGCGGTCAAGTTCACCGAGCGTGGCGGCATCACGCTGGCTGTGACCCGCGAGGCTGAGCAGGTGTCGTTTGCCGTCAGCGACACAGGCATCGGCATCTCGCCAGAGCAGCTGACGCAGCTGTTCCAGCCCTTCCAGCAGGCCGACTTGTCGACCACCCGGCGCTTTGGCGGAACCGGCCTGGGCCTGTCGATCAGCCACGATCTGGCCGGTCTGATGGGCGGCAGCCTCATGGTCGCCAGCCGTCCCGGCGAGGGCAGCACCTTCACGCTCAGGCTGCCCTTGCCCAGTGTGTCGCCGCCCGGCGTTGCGTCGGCAGGGCCTGTGCCTGCGGGCCAGCGCCTGTCCGGCCTGCGCGTGCTCGCCGCTGAAGACAACGAGGTCAACTGCATGGTGCTCGAGAACATGCTCGAGTTCGAGGGCGCGCAAGTCGTGTTTGCCGGTAACGGTCAGGAGGCCGTGGATGCCATGGCGCAAGCCGACGCCGGCACCTATCACGCCGTGCTGATGGACGTGCAAATGCCCGTGATGGACGGCCTGGAAGCCACCCGCCGCATCCTGGCGGCCAACCCGACGGTGCCCGTCATCGGCCTGACCGCGCATGCCCTCGAAGAAGAGCGCGAACGCTGCCGCGCCGCAGGCATGGTGGAGCACCTGGCCAAGCCGGTCGAATTGGATGAACTGGTGTCGGCACTGCAGCGCTGCGCGCGGCGGCTGTAGGTGCCCACGACGCTGATCAACGCCGCATCAACGTGCTCTTGCCGAACAGGCTTTCGATCAGGTCGACGGCCAGCTCGGCGGTCTGGTTGCGCACGTCGAGTGCGGGGTTGAGTTCCATCACGTCGAGGCTGGCCAGGCGGTGGGTGTCGGCGATCATTTCCATGCACAGCTGGGCTTCGCGGTAGGTGGGGCCGCCAGGCACGGTGGTGCCCACGCCGGGGGCGATGGCGGGGTCGAGGAAATCGACGTCGAAGCTCACGTGCAGGTGGGTGTGCTCATCCAGCGTGGCCAGCGCCAGTTCCATGGCGTGGCGCATGCCCATCTCGTCGATGTAGCGCATGTCGAACACCTCGAGCCCTTGCTCATGCACAAAGCGCTTTTCGCCGGCATCCACACTGCGTATGCCGATCTGGCGCACCCACTTCGCGCTGATGGCCGGCGTGTGGCCGCCCAGTTCGATCAGCTCGGCCGGACCATGACCGCACAGGCACGCCACGGGCATGCCGTGCAGGTTGCCGCTGGGCGTGAGCACGCTGGTGTTGAAGTCGGCGTGGGCGTCGAGCCACAGCACGCGCAGCCGCTTGCCGTGGTCGCGGCAGTGGCGCGCCACCGCGCTGATCGAGCCGATGGCGAGTGCGTGGTCGCCGCCCAGCAGCACCGGCAAGCGCTGCTGCTGCAGCTCGGCCAGCACCGCGTCGTGCACCGTGCGGTTCCACGCCGCCACCTCGGCGAAGTGCCGGTAGCCATCGACCGGCGGCAGCCACGGGTTGGCCGGGCCGATCAGGTTGCCGCGGTCGATCACCTCCAGCCCCAGTCCTTGCAGCACCGGCCCGATGCCCGCCACGCGCAGCGCCTCGGGCCCCATGCTCGCGCCGCGGCTGCCCGCGCCGATGTCGGTGGGCGCTCCGATCAGACTGATGTGGGGGTTCATCCTGGTGGACCGGATGGGTCAGATGTCGGCGGCGAATTCGCCGGGGTTCGCGTCCCAGCGTTCGAAGTCATATTCGGCATCGAGCAGCGACCAGGCTTCCTCGGCGGTCTCGACATAGTGAAACAGCGAGGTGTCGTCCGGCGAGATCATGCCGGTGTCGATGAGCACATCGAAATCGATCAGCCGTGACCAGAACTCGCGCCCGAACAGCAGGATCGGCCGCTTGCGGCATTTTCCGGTTTGCACCAGCGTCATCGTCTCGAACAGCTCGTCGAGTGTGCCGAAGCCCCCGGGAAAGCACACCAGCGCGATGCTGCGCATCAGGAAGTGCATCTTGCGCAGCGCGAAGTAGTGAAACTGAAAGCACAGCTCGGGCGTGATGTATGGATTGGGCGCTTGCTCGTGTGGCAAGACGATGTTCATGCCGATGCTCTTGCCACCCACATCAAAGGCGCCGCGGTTGCCTGCTTCCATGATGCCGGGGCCTCCACCCGTGACCACGTACACCGGCACATCGAGCGAGGCGGTGCGGCTTGTCACCAAGGCGGCGAAGCGGCGCGCTTCCTCGTAGTAACGCGACATCTGCAAGCGGGTTTCGGCGCGGCGGATCTGCGCGCCGTCGCCCGTCGATAGCGCGGCTGCCAATTCGGCTTGCGCCACATCGGGCGGAAGGATGCGCGCGCTGCCGAAGATCACGATCGTCGATTCAATGCCGGCTTCTTGCTGCACCAGTTCGGGCTTGAGCAACTCGAGCTGCAGCCGCACCGGGCGCAGTTCCTCGCGCAGCAGGAAATCGTGATCGGTGAAGGCCAGCCGGAACGAACTCTCAGGGCCCTGATAGCGCGAGGCCGGCGCCGCGCTGGTGGCGTCTTCCTTGGCGGAGGGGAAGTTTCTTGCGGTCAGCCGATCGTGCTTTTTCATGGGCATCACCTTAGCGTGAGCTCAGATTTAACTCGCTCGTGTGTGACACACCGGGCAGGCGGGGTTTCTCGGCACGCGGATTTCACTCCACACCATCGAGCGCGCATCGAGCATTTGCAGCCGTCCGGCCAGTGGACTTCCCACGCCGGCCAGCAGCTTGAGCGCTTCGGCCGCCTGCATGCTGCCGATGATGCCCACCAGCGGCGCGAACACGCCCATGGTGGCGCAGTGCGCTTCGACAAAGCCTGCCTCGGGCGCAAAGACGCAGGCGTAGCACGGCTGCGCCGCATCGCCTGTGTCGTAGACCGCGATCTGCCCGTCAAAGCCGATTGCCGCGCCCGACACCAGCGGTCGCGCGTGCTTCACGCAAGCCGCATTGACCGCCTGTCGGGTGGCGAAGTTGTCACTGCAGTCGATCACCACATCGGCGGCGGCCACCAGCGCATCCAGCCGCTCCGCATCGGCGCGTTCGTGCAGCGCGACCACGCGCACTTCGGGGTTGAGTGCGGCGATGGCGGCAGCGGCCGAATCGACCTTGGGCTGCCCCACGCGCGCCAGGCTGTGCGCGATCTGCCGCTGCAAATTGGTGAGCTCCACCGTGTCGCCATCGACCAGCGTGAGCGTGCCGATGCCGGCGGTGGCCAGGTAAAGCGCCACCGGTGAGCCCAGACCGCCCGCGCCGATGACCAGCGCGTGCGCGGCCAGCCAGCGCCGCTGGCCTTCGATGCCGATGTCATCGAGCAGGATGTGGCGCGAATAGCGCAGCAGCTGGTCGTCGTTCATGCGCAGTGGCAGCAGTGCGGGGTGCGCTGCCGCCCGAAAAAACGCCCGCGTTCAGCGGGCGTCGGGTGCCGGGCGCCAGAGGCGTGGCGTCAGTTGGTTTCGGCGTCGGGCTTGCGTTCGGCCAGCGTCTTGCTGACGAGCACCGGCTTGCCCTTGAGCTGGTTGATGGCCTGGGTGAGCTGGAAGTCCTCGGTGCTGCCGAACTCGGGCAGCGGCTTGACCGGCACGTTCTTCTTGGACTGTTCGGCTTCGAGCTTTTCACGGGCGAGCTCGCGGGCCTTTTCGCGGGCCTCGTCCTTTTGCTCGGCGCCCTGGCCGCTTTGCAGGTGCTTTTCAAGGTCGGCCTCGCGCAAACGCAGCGACGAGAACAGGTTGCCTTCGGCGGTCTCGTCGAGCATCACGTCGGGCACGATGCCCTTGGCCTGGATCGAACGGCCGCTGGGCGTGTAGTAGCGAGCCGTGGTGATCTTCAGTGCGGTGTCGGCCGACAGCTGCCGCACCGTTTGCACCGAGCCCTTGCCGAAGCTCTGCGCGCCCATCACCAGCGCACGCTTGTTGTCCTGCAAGGCGCCGGCCACGATTTCGCTCGCCGATGCCGAGCCCTCATTGACCAGCACCACCAACGGCACCGACTTGAGCGCTTCGGGCAGGCGCTTGAGCGGGTCGCTGCCGCCGCGGCGCAGATAGAACTCGGGCGATGCCTTGAACACAGCCTTCGATTCGGGGATCTGGCCGTTGGTGGACACCACCGTGGCCTCGCTGGGCAGGAACGCTGCGGACACTGCCACCGATGCTTCGAGCAGACCGCCCGGATCGTTGCGCAAGTCGAGCACGATGCCCTTGAGGTTCGGGTCTTGCTTGTAGAGGTCTTCAAGGCGGTGGGCGAAGTCCTCGACCGTGCGGTCCTGGAACTGGTTGATGCGCAACCAGGCATAGCCCGGCTCGACCATCTTGGCGCGCACGCTCACCGTGTTGATTTCTTCGCGCACGATGGTCACCGGAAAGCTGCGGCTTTCAGCCTTGCGAAAAACCACCAGCATGACCTTGGTGCCTGGCTCACCGCGCATGCGCTTGACGGCTTGGTCGATCGTCAGACCCTTGACCGCGGTCTCGTCAATCTTGGTGATCAGGTCGCCGCTTTTCAGCCCGGCGCGAAACGCCGGTGAGCCCTCGATCGGGGAGACCACCTTGACCAGGCCGTCTTCCATGCCGATCTCGATGCCCACGCCCACGAAGCGCCCGGTGGTGCCTTCACGAAATTCCTTGAACGACTTCTTGTCGAAGTATTGCGAGTGCGGATCAAGCCCGGCCACCATGCCGCCGATGGCGTCGGTGATGAGCTTCTTCTCGTCGACCGTTTCGACGTAATCGCTCTTGACCATGCCGAACACGGCAGCGAGTTGTTGGAGTTCTTCGATGGGCAACGCACCGACGGTGCTGCGTGCGGAGGCCTGCAACTGCATGGTGGCCAACGCACCGGCAAGCGCGCCGATGCCGATCCAACCCCAAATCTTCAACTTGCTGCCCATCTCGGAACCTCTCGCTGGTGTGTTCATCCGTGTCTCGATCCAGTATAGGACTCAGGATCCGTATGGATCGCTCGAGAAGCGCTTTGGTTCAATGCTTGCGCGCGGCTTCACAGCCTGAACGCTGGCAAGGGCGGACCACGGCGCACAGCCCCAGGAGCGACGCTCATCCCACCGGCGTCAAAAGCTCCATGCCAGCGCCAGTCCGATGCTGTCCGAATCGTTGTTGAACACCGTTGCACTGGAGCGGAAGTTCGAGGAATTCCATTCGAGGCGCGCCTCCAGACTGTCCGTTATGTGCCTGGACAGCGACAGGTCGATGCCGGTGTATCGGTCGGACCGCCGCACACGCAGCAGCGGGTCGAAGGCGGCGAACTTGACCTGCTGTGCGATCACGCTGGCCTGCAGTTCCCAGCCGGGCGCCGGAGTGGCCTCCCAAGCCAGCCTCAGCATCAGCTCCCGATTGTCGAAGGCACGCTCGTCACGCTGGTTTCGCTCGCGCGCGACCGTGACCTGGGCGGTCCAGACGGATTGCCAGGCCCAGCCGGTAGCCCAGCGCAGGTTGCCCGTGATGGACTGATAGCGCGCATCAAGCAAGGCGCTGTCGCCCGGATGGCGACGCATCGCCAGGTTGACGAGGGCATAGGCAGAGATCTGCTCGTTGACCGCCACGGCGGCATCCGCAGCCAGCGCCTGCACATTCATGTAGACCTTGTGCGCCACGCGCCACTGTTCGCGCTGGTAGCGAGCACCCAGCGTGGCCGAACCGAGCCGCCATTGCAGACCGGCGTCGGCCTGCGCGATGCCGGTGTCGGCGTCGCTGCTGCTCTGGCCGGTGCGCGAATCGACCCCTGCGTTAGCGGTGCAGTAGATGGAGCTGCCGCAGGCCACGACCGCGCTGAGCGATCCCGATAGGTGGCGAAAGGTCTCCGTGCTCCTGGCGCCACCGTCAGACACCAGCACCGCCGCATCGTCGATGCGAATCACGTTGAACTTCGAACGCTCGCGAACCAGTCCGAACTCCAGCGTGCCGGACAGCGGTGACTCTGGTGTGATGCTGGTGTCCTGAGCCCGGGCCAGCAGTGGCGCCCACAGCGCCACCGCCACACACAAGACCTCGCTGTGCCAGGAGCGGCGGAACCAGGAAGTCAACAACCAGCTTACGGACGCACGCGTGAGCACACCACGATGAAGTGGCCCGGCTGACCTGGCACGGGCACCGCAGAGCAATGGGCGCTCTTGGCCTGAACAGGGGCGGCGAAGGAAAGGCCGGCCACGGTGGCGATCACGGCAAGCGCGGCGAAGGTGGTGCGAATCGAGGTCTTCATGGTCAATGTCCTGATGGTAGGCCTCAGGATTGAGGCGATCAGTAGGCGCAAAGCCTGTGCCAGACCCGTGAACTCTTTCAAATCAACAACTTACATGAATGCTGCGCTCCGATTTGGGTGAAATAACCCAGCGCCGCTTCAGTCGGCGGGTCGTTTCCCCCAATTTGCAAGGCGAGCTCGACGCCCCTCGCAACCAGCGCGGCCCACTGAACCACTCGCTCGATCTGCGCGAGGAACTCCCCGCCTCGCAAAGTTGCATGGGGTTGACTCATACCGTACGTTGGCAGTTGGTGAAACTCTTTTGATATTCAGCGCCAGATGGCAAAGCAAAGCCATCTTCCATGGCATTGATTATGACTTTATATGCATGGATCAGATAACTCTAGTCAGCCCGGGCCCGAATAATGCCCAAACAGTAATCACAACCATTGATAGAAAAATTACTGGAAAGTCAATTTTAGGATACCAAAATCCAGCCCTTAAGTAGATATAAGAAATTACTGGGTAGCTTAGCCAACCCGAGGCAGCAATGCCATAAATTACCCCAATATTACCCCAGTAATAATGCCCAATGAAAACTGCCGCCCACAAACCAGAAGCCATGGCCATCACAATTTTTATTGTGAGCTCGGGACGTGAAATTGACGTCTCCAAGTTCGCGTACGACACATTCAAAGCAACAGCAAAATTACCAATTGCCATTATCTCCATAATGGCCGCAGCCCCGATATATCTTGAATCGTAAAGGATGCTAATCAGCGGCCTTGAAATAACTAGAATAATTAAAGAGATAGCCCAAATAAAAGTTACTTGAACCACCCTCGCCCTACCGACAAAAATATGTAATTTTCGATGATTTTGCTCTCGATGTAATTCGGCATACGCCGGGAAAAATATTTTCCCAGAAAGCATTTGCACCACACCTATACAAAGTCCACTCAGCGAGGCTGCAATACTGACCATTCCCATCGTCTTCATATCCATGAGTGAGCCCATCAACAACTTGCTTCCTTCTCCACAAGCAAATGTCAATGTCGAGCTCACAAGGATTAACCCTCCGAACCTCATGATTTGTCGAGCATGATTCTCGTCGAGGCGAAGGCGATTAAGTCGACCTGGATAATAAAAGTGGCTGATTGCGCAGGTAAACATTGCACTCGCGAGTCCTCCCCATGCGAGACTGGAAGGACTTTTATTAAAAAGGGCCAATATCACCATTACTACGAGACCAGTCACTTGGGATCCTAGCCCTACCCAGAAATATTGGCGCTCTTGCATTTTTCGATGAGCCGTCTGCAGTTTTGTGGAATTAAATCCTCCAATCAGGGCGGTAGCAGAAATGATGCGAATAATTTCCTGCAGTCGGCTGTCCTGATAGAAGTTTGCAGCCCAAGTCGATCCAAGAAAAAGTGCTACTGCGATGAGGGCCCCTTTTATTATTTGCAATACCCAAGCAGTATCGAGAAAGAGGTCGTCGCCCCCATCTTGGTGAACGATGACACTCTGACTTATTCCGACGTCAGTAAGCATTACAACACCGACGTAGATCGCACTAGCGATCGCCATTACTCCGAATGCCTCTGGGAATAAAAGTTTGGCAAGTATTAAGTTGCTAGCCAAGCGCAAAACTTGTCCAACGGCATATCCGCCGAGTGCCCAACTACCAGCATTCATCACTCTCTGACGCAGGGTACTTTTTGTGCTGGTGAATTCGGTGGTCAAGTCAATCTTTCTGAAACCGTATGCGGCTGGACGTGGGAGCGAGAACTATGACGCTCATCCCACATGCTTTTCGATGAGCCTGCAGCAGCGCCAAGGCAGCTAGGCATGAATTGTCCAGTTCAGTCACTGCTGACAGGTCGATCGTGAGCAGACGGTTTGCAGACGCACAAATATGACAAACATGCTTGAGCGTCTGCCGCTGACTAGGGTCAAGCTTTCCAGTGACAGTAACGGTCACGCCAGTTTTCGACTCACTGATCCGACAGACCGGCTGAGCGGGTTTTGGCATATGTCCCGAAGGTCGTCGACTCAAAAAATCTGGGAGCACATGCCACGCCAGCAGCCGTAAGAACACACATCCATCAACAAAATACCTTTTCCAAAGGTGGGGCTCTTCTTTGACCCGCCAAAGCCATTCGAACCCAGTCCGTCTGACCCATTTCGGAGCCCGTTTCAGGGTGCCAGCCACAAAATTCACAACTGCACCCAAGTGACTCACCACCGGTGTGTTGAGCCGTGAGAGGTTGTGCTCAATCCATGCTTGACCCTTGGCCGCTCCTAGCGAAACCACGAGGAAATCTGCCCCACTGGCGTTGATCCGTTCGATGGTGGCCTGATCGCTCATCTGTTCCACGCTGCCAAAGCCGGCCTCATCAAACCCTACGCATCGCATAGGCCCTGCTGCGGCATTGATCGTGGCCGCAGCGGCGGCGGCCGCTCCTGGTTGTCCTCCAAAAAAATAAACTGAAATGGGCGGGGCCCCTTCTCGTCGTAATGCCTCGAAAAGGTCCGAGCCGCTCACTCTTTCGGGCACCGCAATGCCCATCATCCTCGCCACCCACACCAGTGGCATCCCGTCCATCAGGCTGAGATCACTGTGAAAAACCGAGTCTCGGAATGCTGAATCCCGCGTCGCAGCGACGACAAAGTTGGTATTTGGTGTCGACATGAAAAGACGTGTTCGCGACGACACGGCATCGCGAATCCGCGCGACGGCGCCGTCCAAGTCGATCAGATCAAACGGAAGTCCCAGCACAAGGCACAGATTGCGGCCGAAGTCGACGGTGTGTCCGGTGGCTTCGTGTGTGGACCGCAAAGTCGCAGCCGGTTCAAGCTCAAGACTTGTCGTCATGTCGTTCGGTTCGCACCCAATCCTTCTGGCGATTGGTGAGGAACTTCAGGTAAATCGGGAATTTCATCAGGGCATGGACGGGAGCACGAAGCAGATCGCTGGCCGACAACAAATCACGCCCCACCTGCAGCCATGCCCACAACAAGGCTGCCACCAACACCGTCAGGCAGCTCACTGCCATCCAACTCGGTAAGTGCAAGTCAAGCCACAACATCCCCACAGACATCGCCGCGGCCAACATCACCAATCCCAACAACAACGTCAGTGGCGGCACCATCAAATCCAACGCCATTGCTGCCATGGCTACATCCCCAGCCGCCAGCGCTCTGCCAAGAAGGCTTGGGCCATCAGTAAGCATCATCGAAAGATGCCCGTGTTCCCAGCGAGTTCTCTGGGCCTGAGCGGCGTCCCGCGCGATCGGAAAAACGCTGCTGACCCGCGCTTCTGGCACAAAAAGCGGGGGTGCCCCGGCGTGCGCCATTTCTATACCCAGCTTCATGTCTTCGACCAAATGCCCTGTGGCCAGCGATGTGGCACTGATCAACGACCAAGGGAAAGCCATACCTGCTCCCATCAACTGACAGGGCATCCCAAGGCGGGACGCACCCAGCGGACGCAGCCAATTTCTGACCCGCCAAGCGAAGGCGGCCACTCGAAGGCGCAAGGGAGCCTGGCTCGGGGCGTGCATCAAATACAGCCCCTGAACCGGACGCCTGCTTTTGGCGCACGCTACTGCCAAGTGCTGCAGCACACCCGTATCCAATGAGCAATCAGCATCAACAATGATCAGCACCTCAGGCGGCTCGCCAGACAAATGGCGCAAACCAAAATCAAGTGCGTAGCCCTTCCCACGCAAGGTCTCATGCTGACGCTCGATCACTTCTGCGCCACAGTACCGTGCCACATCCGCCGTTGCGTCGGAGCAGTTATCGGCCACCACCAGCAAGCGATCACCCGTGTTCAGTTGCGCGAGAACGTCGGCTAGGGTCGCGGCGATGCCGAAGGCCTCGTTGTGTGCGGGCACAAGCACGGCAAGCCGTGGACGGAGACTCGGTTCAGCATCAGCAAGACACTCGTTACTTGCAGAACGGGATTTCCCTTTTTGGGCCTGCTGTGGCCTTGCCGCGAACACTTGTACCGATAACACCGCCACGGGAACCCACAGCAGACCAAACAACAAGGTCGCGGTAATGCCCAAGGCTGCGAACAGTTCGATGTTCATCTTCGTTGCTTGGGCGCTAAGAACGTCGCCGACTTATCGGCCGAAGCAGCTGATTGCTCAAACCATGCGGCGAGCTTGGATGCTTCGGCATCCGCGCAGTGCCTTTTCAGCACCCGCTCGCGTCCGGCTGCCCCCATTGCATCCAACCGATCCGGCGCGGCTTCAAGGCAGGCTCGCATCGCTTCCGCCAGCGCCTCAACATCACCTGCTGGAACCAGCCAACCGTTTTCGCCGGAGCGCACCAATTCTGGAATTCCGGCCACGAAGGTGCTGATGACCGGCCGGCCGAGTGCCATCGCTTCCATGATGACCACCGGCAACCCCTCGGCAAAACTGGGCAGCACCAAGGCTCGGGCGGATTGCAGTTCGTGCGACACCTGTTCGCCACCAATCCAGCCTGTGATGCGAACACTGTTGATCAAACCGCATCCCCGGATCAGCGCTTCGATCTCTACTCGCATCTCGCCATCGCCCGCCAGAACCAATTCACAGGCGACACCCTGCTGCGATAGCAGATGCACCGCCTGAATCAGCAGCAACTGACCCTTCTGTTCGCAAAGTCGCCCGACGCACACAATCCGAGGCAAAGCCGTGACCGGTAGGAACACACGATCGGTGAACTGCCCGTCAAGACCGCAATGGACGACCTTCACCTTTGGCCAGTCCGCGAGCGCAGCCCAACGGTAAAGCTGGCTGCGGCCGTACGAACTGATCGCCACCACAAAGGCCGAGCGCTGAATCTTGCGCCGCAGATGCAACGACTGGGGCTTGTCGAACTCTTCGGGGCCATGAACCGTGAAACTGAATGGTGGGCCCCCAAGCGCGGTCAACAGCATGGCCACCTCAGCCGGATTGGTGCCAAAGTGCGCGTGTACGTGGCTCACTTGAGTCTCACGCGCCCATTTCAAAGCAATGCAGGCTTGGGCCAAGTAGACAAAGTGAACCGGCCAAGCACGTTCACTGCCCCGACTGCACTGCCATACGAGCCCGACAGCGCCAATGAATGCCTTGGGGCGGGTCAAAAGTGCGCTCAGCAAAGCGGCTCCCAACCTCAGGGGGCCTAACGCCAGCAAGTAGCGAGTGTGCCTTTGCTCCGCCAAATCTGCGGGGTCAGGGCAATCCGCATCCCATCCACGGGAGGCCCATCGGTGAACCACGAAACCCAGGCGCTCAAGCGCCAAGATCTCCCGCCGAATGAAGCTGTGGCTGACCTTCGGGTATTGGTTGATCAAATAGGCGATGGCGGGGCCAGTCATTCGCATCACGCCACGATCGTAAGAAGCGCCGCTGGAAGAGAAGCAGCAAACATCAGCCACCCAAACGTCGGCGCACAGCATGCACGTGCCTCAGCAACGCGGGCGGCATCCATTGCTTCAGCCACTGTTCCGATCGCAGGGAACGCGCCTCATTTTGAATGGACTCGTCATCGCCCGGCCGCGCCTGGTACATGGTGCCGTTGTTCGGGACTTCCTTGTAGATCTCCTTTGACGCCGTGTAGTAATACAGCGCCATCGAACGCCTCGCGATGCCATCGGGAGTCGTCAACGGATCGGGATGGCCATGGTAGGAGTCA
The DNA here is from genome assembly GCA_947372225.1 of Burkholderiales bacterium. Lineage (GTDB taxonomy): Bacteria > Pseudomonadota > Gammaproteobacteria > Burkholderiales > Burkholderiaceae_C > PBB1. Next base: position 20,795 of record CANBSV010000039.1, read on the forward strand.
GCATCAGTATTGAAAATAACGCAGCGGTTAAGGATCGGCATGACCGACTTCACACAAGCCTTCATCTGACGGTCCCACAACTCCAGCTGCCCACCGTAACTTTCATCCCAATCGGGGTTCAGATAAACGATCACATTCATTCGGCGATGGAGGTGCAACTGCTCGTTGATACGGAAATCTGCATGGACGCCGAGCTTGCCGCCTTTCGTGGTTTCATGAAAACCACCACCAACGAAATATGGGTCAGGTACCAACCCCGAAATAGCGGACAACCCCTCAAGAAACTGAAGCATGGGTTGCGAGTTAAACAAATGGAAAAGAGCGCGCGCCGAAGCATTGCACTCAGCAGGCAACACCTGGCGCTTGTGCAAACCGGCATACCCGATCTCGAATACACGATCAGATTGAAGAGGTTCGCGAGGGAAGTTTTCCAACGCCATCCGGATCACATCATCCGGGAAAAAATTATCGAGAACGATGTGCGGGAATGGCTCCGCGAAGCAGTAACTGTCGGCCAAGGCTTCGCCAATCTGACGAGCCTCGGATGGATCAAGAAAAAGTCCTGACTCAAGCTTTACCGGAAGGACAGGTTTCATGCTTTGATTCCATTTTTGGAAATTCCTGTTTCGCTGGACCAAGCCCGTAGGTAGTTGGACAGCGAGCGCCACACCATCATTTATCGGATGCAGCCCTGACCAAGTTACTTGTATTCGATCAATCGACCCGTTTGGCCCACAAGGCGATGCCAGGAAAATTTGAGTTGCCCCGACGCCTCTGCAAACTTCCCAAGAACGAGAAAAGTCGCTGATGCCGACCGCTGCTTTATCGGCCCTTTGGCTGAAAGGGCAAGTCGAATCCACTGTAACGGGTACAACATGGCGATTGCCGCGGCAACACCATAGAGCTGCGCCACCAAGGCGCCCAGCCACAGCAGCGGAATCAGCAGCCCCCACAGCCAGGCGCGACGTGACTCGCGAACCCAGTGTCGCTCGGGCGTCGATCCATGGAGCGCAGCGCCCATGGCATAGGCATAACCGGCTCGAGCGCTGCGACGCCACCACTGAGAAAAGCGTGTCATTGCCGCATCATGCAGCGTCATGTCCACGTCGAGGCGCCAGACCTGACCACCTGCCAGACGCAGGCGAAGAGCCAGCTCTGGATCTTCGCCTGCGATCAGACCACCTCTGTAGCCACCAGCAGCTTGAAACGCTTCGGTACGAAGCATCACATCGCCACCAAAGGCTCGCGCCTCACCGATCGGGGTGTCCCACTCCAGATCGCACAGACCGTTGTAGATCGAATTCGCCGGGAAACGCTCACGCCGCCTGCCACACACGGCAACCACCCCGGGATGTGACTCCAGAAAGGATCGCGCCTCAGCGAGCCACCCTCCAACCAATTCGCAGTCGCCGTCGACGAACTGGATGTACCGAATGTCCTGACGACCTTCAACAACCAAGGCTGCCCCAGCGTTGCGCGCGCGTGCGGCACTAAAGGGCTGGGCCATGTCCAGATTCACCACTCGGGCACCCATTCGGATCGCCAAGGCGAGAGAGCCATCGGTCGACCCCGAGTCGACGTAGACCACATCGTTGATTTGAGCAACGACTGACTGAAGGCACCGCCTCAGTCGCTCGCCTTCGTTTCGCCCGATGGCCACCAAGGCGACATCATTCAGGCAGGACCGGGCGCTCAAACTGCAGCCTTTCTAGGCTTAACAACGGCGGGAACTCCCACCGCGATCGAGTTCGGCGGAACATCACGAATCACCACGGCGTTTGCGCCGATCAGACAGTTGTCACCGACCGTGATGCGCCCAAGTAA
>CANBSV010000040.1 GCA_947372225.1 Burkholderiales bacterium
GCGCCGAGCAGCGCTTCAAGCGCCTCGTCGGACTGCAGAGCGCGCAGGTTTTGGGTGTTGGGCGAGGAGATGTTGACCGTCACGTAGTCGGCATGGGGGTACACGCCGTCCAGACCGATGAGGTAATCGTCGACCGCCCGCTCGATGGGCGTGGCGGCGTTCTTGCCGATGTTCAGTCCGAGGATGCCGCCTTGTTCGCGAAAGCTCGCACGCTGCACGTTGGCGATGAACGCGGCCAGGCCGTCGTTGTTGAAACCCAGCCGGTTGATCAGCGCGTTGGCTTCGGTCAGCCGCCACATGCGCGGCTTGGGGTTGCCCGATTGCGGCAGCGGCGTGACGGTGCCGACCTCGACGAAGCCGAAGCCCAGCGAGCCCAGCGCATCGATGCAGCGGCCGTTCTTGTCGAGCCCGGCGGCCAGTCCCACGCGGTTGGGAAAGCGCACCCCGGCCAGGGTCACCGGGTCGTCGACGCGCGCCTGGCTGATCGCGCAGGCCAGCGGTGTGCGCTGCAACCGCGCCAGCGTGTCCATCGTCAGGTCATGTGCTTGCTCGGGGTCGAGGGCGAACAGCAGGTGACGTGTCAGCGAATAGGGAATGAGGGCCATGGGCGTGGAGCGCGATGGGGGCGCTGGATAATTGGTCGATTGTCTCAAACGAGCTTTTTGATGACCCAGGATGAACTGAAGGTGATGGTCGGTCAGGCGGCGCTGGCGCACGTCGTGGCCGGCAGCGTGGTGGGCGTGGGCACCGGCTCAACGGTGAACTGCTTCATCGATGCGCTGGCCACGATGCGCGGGCAGATCGCCGGTGCGGTCTCTAGCAGCGAAGCCAGCACCGCGCGACTGCGTGCGCATGGCATCACGGTTCTAGAAAGCCACCTCGTTGAGCGCATCCCGGTCTACATCGATGGCGCCGATGAGATCGATCCGCACGGTCACATGATCAAGGGCGGCGGCGCGGCGCTCACGCGCGAGAAGATCGTGGCCGATCTGGCCGATCGCTTCGTGTGCATCGCCGACGAATCCAAGCGTGTGGTCACGCTGGGGCGATTCCCGCTGCCGGTCGAGGTGATCCCCATGGCCGCCGCACAGATCGCGCGGCGCTTCGAAGCGCTGGGTGGGCGTCCCGTGCTGCGCGCCGGCGTGGTCACTGACAACGGCTGTCACATCATCGATGTGCATGGTCTGTCGATTGCCGATCCGGCGGCCATGGAATGCGACATCAACCAGTGGCCCGGTGTTGTCACGGTGGGCATCTTTGCGCGCAACAAGGCCAGCGTGTGCCTGTTCGGAACGCCACGCGGCGTGGAGACGGTGCGTTATGACGCCAGCTCCTGATGCATCAGCGCGCTGCCAAAACAGCGTAACCTCGTCACCTCTCATTTTTTAAGCGGATACCTGCCCATGGCCAAGCCCAACTACTCGTTCGAAAAGCGTCAGCGCGAGCTGGCCAAGAAGAAGAAAAAAGAAGAGAAGTTGAAGGACAAGACCGAGCGCAAGAGCGTCGGTGAAGGCGAGCCCGAGTCGGATGCCGAGGAGTCCACCGGCGAGCCGGCAGCTCCAGACACCGACCAACCCGCCTCTTGATCAGTCGGGACGGCGATTCAGCGAGGTGAGGTGACCCGCTCGCTCAAGTGCCCCGGCGTGAGCGTCGGCTGACAAAGCGCGCAGCGTCCACGCAGTCGAGCAGGCTGGCCTCAATGGGCAGCGGCGCACCGCTGATCGAGGCCGCCACGACCTGCGCCGCCAATGCGGCCCAGGTGATGCCACGGGAGCCGAAGGCGGTGCAGGCATGCAAGCCTTCCAGCCGTGGCACGTCGCGAGGCTGCTCCAGATCATCCATGAGGGCCGCTGCGACCAGATCGGGCACAGGCCCCAGCAGTGGCAACCGGTCGTCGGTGCTCCAGCGCCAGGCGGTGCGCCCGCTCAGCGCATCGGTGTTCGAATCCAGATCGACGCCGCACAGCCGCGACAACTGCGCCAGGTTGTGCCGGTGGTCGCTGTCACGCACGGTGGGATCATCGTCATCGGTTTGCGCTGTGGCGCCGAAGATCACCTCGTCGCCAAAGGCTGGCAACAGGTAGCCCGATCCGGTCACGGGCACCTGGGGCAGGCGCAGCCCGGGCATGCATTCCAGCCGGCCGATGCTGATCTGCCCGCGCACCGATCGCATGGGCCATGCCTCGTGGTTTGGTGGCGGCATCCAAGGGCGCAGCAGCCGCAGCGCATCGCCGGCGTTGGCGAGCACCACGTGCTCGGCCTCGGCCACGGTGGCGCCCTGTTCGTCGAGCAACTGCCAGCCGTTCGCGCCACGAGCGAGCGCGTCAACCAGCACATTGGCGCGCAGCTCGGTGCGATCACCGGCACGCTCGAGGAACGATCGCGCGAGTCCAGCGGGTTGCACCCAGCCGCCGCCCGGATACCACCAGGCGGGGTGCGGCAATGGCCAACCGCAGCGCGCCGAGGCGTCTTGCGCTGACAGCACCTGAACGTAGTCGGGTGGCAGCTGCAGTCGGGCCAGCCTGTCGCGCATCGCGGCCACGTCCATCGGCACCGATTCGAGCCGCAACAAGCCCGCGGCGCTGCCTTGCACGCCATGCCTGGCCAGCGCGATCGACACCGCGCGCTGCGCCTCAAGCGCTGCCGCCCGGTTGAAGCGGGCGTGGGCGCCATCTTGCGGATTGACGATGCCGTGGAACAGTCCGGCCGGGTTGCCCGAGGTTTCCAGGGCGGGTCCATGGCGGCGCTCGAACACGGTGCTGCGCAGGCCCTGTTCGGCCAGTGCCCAGGCCACCGCACAACCGGCCAGGCCGCTGCCGATGACCAGCACATCGGACGCCTCGCTTGCATGCCGGGCTTTGGCGCTGCGGGAGGTCGATCGTCGCGGCACGAAGCCGGGCGCATAACGCCACGACGTGTCCGGGTCAGCAGCCGAGACTGGCGCTGATGATGCGGGCGCAAACCCCGCCGAGCGCAGTGCACGATGAGATTCGGTGTCGCTGGCGATCGGCGGTTTGTCGAACGCCAGCGACGCCTCAGGGGCTGCCAGCCGTGCCAGCGCCTTGGCCAGCCGCTGATCAATCGTGAATGCCGGTCTGCCTCTGGGCATGCCACCGTCGGGTAGCGGGGCTCCGACGGGTTTGGTCAGAACCTGCGATCCCAGCCAGAACGCATCCACATGGCCGACCAGTTCGCGCAGGGCCTCGCCCAACGGCAGTGGCACCAGCAGCCACTGGACCCGCCCGCTTGCGAACGACAAGCGGTGCAGGTTGGGCGTGATGGGTGGCCAGGATCGGGCAAGTTCGGCGACGAACTCGCACATCGGTCTGTCGTCAACAGGGGCTGACGAGAGCATGAGGCCCGAGGCCGTCTCAGGTGATGCGCTGATCACATGAAGTTGCGCGCAGCGGTGCGGATCGCACTGCCATGCTTGCCACCACTGGAGGAAGCGGCGGCCGCCGTCAAAGGCGCTGTCGAGGATGACGAAGCGCTGTCGCTCGCGCCACAGCGCGGACAACCGGCGGTCGAACGCCGCCGTTGAATCAGTCTGACCGGAAGAGGCGGCCGGCGGTAGGTTCACACCGGCCGATCCGGTTTACACGCGCTTGCGGTACTCGTGCGTGCGGGTGTCGATTTCGACCTTGTCGCCCGTTTGCACGAACAGAGGCACAGAGATCTCGAAGCCGGTGGCCAGCTTGGCGTTCTTCAGGACCTTGCCCGAGGTGTCGCCCTTGACGGCGGGTTCGGTTTCAACGATTTCGCGCACCAGGCTGGTGGGCAGTTCAACCGAGATGGCCTTGCCGTCGTAGAACACCACTTCGACAGGCATCGAGTCTTCGAGGTACTGGATGGCGTCGCCCATGTTCTCGCTCTCGACTTCGAACTGGTTGTATTCGGCGTCCATGAAGGCGTACATCGGATCGGCGAAGTAGGAGTACGTGCACTCCTTCTTGTCGAGGATGACCTGGTCCATCTTGTCGTCGGCCTTGAAGACAACTTCGGTGCCGGAATTGCTCAGCAAGCTCTTGAGCTTCATGCGGACCGTGGCCGAGTTGCGGCCGCCGCGGCTGTATTCCGTGCGCAAGACGACCATCGGGTCCTTGCCGTGCATGATGACGTTGCCGGCGCGAATTTCCTGTGCGATTTTCATGACGCTGTCCGTTGATGGCCCTGGATTCGGGCGCGTGTGTTGCGAGTGCTAAGACTCGGAGTCGCTGCCGGGAACGCAGCGAAAAGCCCTAAATTTTAGCTTCTTTGGCGGTCCGCAGGGCAGCTTCAAACGCCATCAACTGCGTGACCGAATCGCCCTGGCTCCAAAGCGCGTCGCGCCACGATGCGCAGCGCTGGCTCCAAAGCCGCATCGGCGCAGCCGAATTCAGCACCTCCCACGGGTCAATTTCCCCCGCGGCGCGGCCTTCGGGTGTCGTGTTCCATCGCCAGCAGGCCGCGCGCACCGCAGCGGCAGTGGGCACCGGCAGGCCAGCCAGCGTGAGCGAGAGGAACGCCTCCAGTTTGGTCAGGTGCGCGGCATCCGTTTGCGGGTAGATCTGCCACACGAAGGGCCGCCCGGCCCAGATGGCCCGCACCAGCGAATCCTCGCCACGCACAAAGTTCAGATCGCATGACCACAGCAGGTGGTCGTAGTCAATCTGGCTGAGCCAGGGCAGCGGCTGCGTGCGCAGCGAACTCGAAGCAGTGCTGCGCATCGTCGATGCGACTTGGTCGCTGGCATATCCGGGCGTGGTCAGCAGCAGCGTGGGCTGGTGGGCGAGGGCGCGCAGCAGCCCGGGCAGGTTCGCGTTGTCGTAGCAAAAAAGGCTCACCACGCGCTCGCCGGGGGCCGGCACCACGCCGTGATCGGCAAGCCAGCGCTGCCGGTCGAAGTTGGCCTGGCGCGAGATCAGATCCGTCTCGCGCAGCAGTCCGCCCGTGCGCTCGGTGAACCCGGGGTAGAAAAAATGCGCCGTCAGGCCGCGGCCCGCGCCGCTGGTCTGAGGTGAAGGCAGCCGGTGGCTGCGCTCGACGTAGGGCTCCGCGCTGAGGTACTCGAGGTTGATCCACAGCGGAGTCGGTGCGGTCGTTGGCGAGGAAGCCATGAGCCTGAGATACGGCTCAGGCAGGCCGCAGCCGAAGGTCTCGATCACCACATGGGCCGGTTCGTTGTGCGCCGCCGCGATATCGCCATCGGCCGCAGGCCAGGCACACACCTGCACGCCGGCGCAACCGTCTGGCGCCATCCACGCCAGTGCGCGCGCATCGTCAATCCACAAGCGCACGCTGATGCCGCGCGACGCCAGATCAGCCGCCAGTCGCCAGCCCACGCCGGCATCGCCGTGGTTGTCGACGACGCGGCAAAAGATGTCCCAGATCACGGGGCGCGGCCGGGTCGCTCGCGGGTCGGATGGCATTGCTCGATTATCCGAGCCAGCACAATGGCCGCCGATGTCCGACACCCCCGAAATCGTCCCGCCATCTGCCGCCAGCGCCGACGGCGCGGTCGTGCCCGCTTCGCTCGCGCAGCGACAGCAACTGCTCGCCGATGTGGCTGCGCTGCCGCCGCTGCCCGGTGTGTACCGCTACTTCGACGCGAACGACGGTGTGCTCTATGTGGGCAAGGCGCGCGATCTGAAAAAGCGCGTGTCCAGCTACTTTCAGAAGCAGCACGGCGGCACGCGCATCGGCCACATGATCACGAAGATCGTGCGCATGGAGACCACGGTGGTGCGCTCCGAGGCCGAGGCGCTGCTGCTCGAAAACAACCTCATCAAGGTGCTGACCCCCCGCTACAACATCCTGTTTCGCGACGACAAGAGCTACCCCTATCTCAAGATCACCGGGACCGGCAGCCAGAGCGGCAAGGGTTCGGTGGCCTCGCAGTACCCGCGCATGGCCTACTACCGCGGCCCGGTGGACAAGCGCCACCGCTACTTCGGCCCGTACCCCAGTGCCTGGGCGGTCAAGGAGTCGATCCAGTTGCTGCAAAAGGTGTTCCGTCTGCGCACCTGTGAAGACAGCGTGTTCAACAACCGCAGCCGGCCATGCCTGCTGCACCAGATCAAGCGCTGCTCGGGACCTTGTGTCGAGCTGATCTCACCCGCCGACTACGCCCGCGACGTGCAGCACGCCGAGCGTTTCCTGCAAGGCGATCAGCAAGAGGTGATGGACACGCTGCAGTCGCAGATGATGGCTTTTGCCGAAGTGCTGCAGTTCGAGCAGGCCGCTGAGGTCCGCAACCAGCTCGCAGCACTGTCCCAGGTGCTGCATCAGCAGTCGGTGGAAGACAACAGCGGTGTCAGCACGAAGGACGTGGACATCCTCGCGGTCAAGGTGCAAGGCGGTCGCGCCTGCGTCAACCTGGCAATGGTGCGCGGCGGACGGCACCTGGGCGACCGGCCGTATTTCCCGGTGCACGTCGACGACGCCACCTCGCTGGCGGCAGGCGATGAAGCGGCTGAGCCGGGCAACGCAGCGCCACCGGCGGCCGAGGCGCTTGTGCTCGAGGCGTTCATCGCGCAGCACTACCTGGATGGCGGCATGCCGCCGTTGCTGGTGTTGAGCCACGCCGTCGACAAGTCCCTGATTGAGGCCTTGTCGGCGCACAGCGGCATCAAGGTGAACGTGCAGCACCAGCCGCGTGACGCGCGCCGGGTGTGGCTCGACATGTGCATCAAGGGCGCCGATCTGCGGCTGGCTCAGTTGTTGGCTGAAGAAGGCTCGCAGCAGGCGCGCACGCGTGCGTTGGTCGAGGCGCTGGGGCTTGAGGTCGACCAACTCGACGCGTTTCGAATCGAGTGCTTCGACATCAGCCACACGGCTGGCGAAGCCACGCAGGCCTCGTGCGTGGTGTTCCAGGGACACAAGATGCAAAGCGCGCAGTACCGCCGCTACAACATCGACGGCATCACCGGCGGCGACGACTATGCGGCCATGCGCCAGGTGCTGATGCGCCGCTACGGCAAGGTTGCCGCACAGTGGTCGAAATGGGCCGAGGCCAGCGGCTCGGCTGGCGATCCACCGGACTCTGACGCGCTGGATCAGACCGCTGATGCCGCGGTCATTGCCAAGCCCGAACTGCGTCTGCCCGATCTGGTGCTGGTCGATGGCGGGCGCGGCCAGGTCAGCATGGCGCGCGAGGTGTTCGACGAGCTGGGCATCGATCTGAGTCTCATTGCAGGCGTCGAAAAAGGCGAGGGGCGCAAGGTGGGCCTTGAAGAGCTGGTGTTCGCTGACGGGCGCGACAAGGTCAGCCTCGGGCACGACTCCGCGGCGCTGATGCTGGTGGCGCAAATTCGCGACGAGGCGCACCGCTTCGCCATCACCGGCATGCGCGCCAGACGCGCCAGCGTGCGCACCGGAGGCAGCCAACTCGAGGAGATTGCCGGTGTCGGGCCGAAAAAACGTGCCCGTTTGCTGCAGCGTTTTGGCGGCGTTCGTGGCGTGGCCAGTGCCAGCGTCGATGACTTGCTCACGGTCGACGGCATCTCGAAGGATCTCGCCGAGGCCATCTATCGCGCGCTGCATTGAGCAGCCTCATGCGCCGGGGCAACAAGTCACAATCGAAGGCATGTTTTTCAATCTGCCGACGCTTCTGACATGGGCTCGCATCGTGGCGATTCCGCTGGTCGTCGGCATTTTTTATCTCGATTTGAGCGAGCCCACGCGCAATCTGATTGCCACCGTGCTGTTCGTCGTGGTCGCGCTCACCGATTGGGCGGACGGCTACCTCGCGCGCAAGCTGAACATGACCTCGGCGTTCGGTGCATTCCTCGACCCGGTGGCAGACAAGTTTCTGGTGTGCGCGTCGCTGCTGGTGCTGGTGCACTTGAACCGGTTGCATGCGCTGGTGGCGCTGGTCATCATCGGCCGGGAAATTGCCATCTCGTCGCTGCGCGAGTGGATGGCGCAGATCGGAGCGTCGCGCAGCGTGGCGGTTCACATGCTCGGCAAGCTCAAAACCACGGTGCAGATGGTGTCGATCCCGTTTCTGCTCTACCACGGGGTGCTGTTTGGCGTGATTGATACCCATCTGTGGGGCACCCTGCTCATCTACCTGTCAGCCGTGCTCACGGTGTGGTCGATGGTCTATTACCTGCAAAAAGCCATCCCCGAAATCCGGGCCAAAGCCCGCTAGTGGGCGCTTCTCAAGCAGACCCATCGGGCGGGCGCAGCCCGGGGGCCACTTTGGCATGGCGGGTGGTGCCGGCGGTTTTCGTGCTGATCTGGAGCACCGGCTTCATCGTGGCGCGTTTTGTGGTGCCCGATGCGCCGCCTTTGACCTTCCTGTCGATTCGCTATGCGCTGTCAGCCATGTGTTTCGGGCTGTGGATCGGTGCTACCCGAGCTGCCTGGCCCGTGGGTCGTGGGCAATGGCTGCATCTCGGCGTCACGGGGGTCTTGCTGCATGCCGCTTACATGGGGGGCGTCTGGATGGCTGTCAAGGCCGGCATGGGCGCGGGCGTGGTGGCGCTGCTGGTGGGCTTGCAGCCGATGCTGACGGCCATCTGGATCTCCAGCGGTCCAGGCTCCCATCAGCACGCCGTGGACCCCGGGCAGTGGGCTGGTCTGGCGTTGGGCCTGCTCGGCCTGACCCTGGTCGTGTGGCGCAAATTGGACGCTGGCGAGATCACTGCGTGGAACCTGGCGATGGCCTGCATCGCGCTGTTCGGGATCACTGCTGGCACGCTGTACCAAAAACGATTCGTCACGTCCTGTGATGTTCGAACAGCCAACACGGTTCAACTGCTGGCCGCGTTGATCGTGACCCTGCCGTTTGCCTGCTTCGAGCCGGGGTCGATTCCGTGGGACCGCACTCACGTGCTGGCGATGGTGTGGTCTGTGCTCGGGCTGACGCTCGCGGGGACTTCGCTGCTGTACGTGCTCATCCAGCGGGGCGCAGTGACCCGTGTCACGGGCTTGCTTTACCTGGTGCCTCCGGTGACTGCGATGCTCGCGTGGCTGCTCTTCGGAGAATCTCTGACGGTGCTCATGTTGGCGGGCATGGCACTCGTGGCGCTTGGCGTCGCGCTTGTTGTGAGGGGCCGATAGAATCCGTCTCCTCGCTTGACTCTTACTGACCTCACGGCTGTATTTCTTGAGGGTTTGGATCCAGCGAAGCTCACAAGACCACGGTCCGCGAAAACCGCACACATTCAAACCATCGAGGGGGAAAGTTCGTGAACAAATCAGAATTGATCGAGCACATCGCCAATCAGGCAGACATTTCGAAGGCGGCGTCAGGCCGTGCCCTCGAGGCGTTGATCGGTGCGGTCAAGTCGACGCTCAAGAAGGGCAACAGCGTGACCCTGGTGGGGTTCGGAACCTTCGATGTGACCAAGCGCGCAAAGCGTGCCGGTCGCAACCCACGCACCGGTGAGGCGATCACGATCAAGGCGGCCAAGATTCCGAAGTTCCGTCCTGGCAAAGCCTTGAAAGATGCGGTGAAGTGATTTTTGAATCTGTGGGTGCTTAGCTCAGTTGGTAGAGCGGCGCCCTTACAAGGCGTAGGTCGGGGGTTCGAGCCCCTCAGCACCCACCACAGACATGCAAAAGGGAAAACATGAAACGCAAGGGTGTGAACGGGTTGGCCGAAGTCTTTACCCGTCAAACCAATGAGCCAGGCGTTGCCGCGCTGGAGTTGGTAGATGGGCATGGTCGTTCCTTTGCTGCGGCCATTGATGCGCACGGCGTGGTGGCGTTGACCAACCGGTTGCTGAGCCTGGCTGCCGAGCCGGTTTTCGCGACGTCGGCGCTGATGGCCACTGCCACCCAGCCGGCACAGTGCCAGGCCGACGTCAGCCGCGTCGAACTGCGTGCTGGCCGGTCCGACGCGGAAGTCATCGCCAACCTGACCATAGGCTGCGTGCAATTGGCGGTCTTCCTGCCGCGCGCTGAATTGCTGAGCGCGGTGGCAGGCCTTCCTCCGACCACTGGATCGTCGGCCGCGAGTGCTTGATCTTCGGCCAGACACCTCGGCGTGTCGCGGTCTTGCACAAAGCGTGAGGATCGGTTTTTTAGCGGGGGCGAACCACGGTTCGCCCTTTTTGCGCCTGGCGTTCAACGCCTCCCACAGTTGCGGTTCAAGAGTGCTTGAGCTGAGCCCGCTTCCACAAGAGAACGACGATGTTTGACTTTGTCCGCAACCACATGCGCAAGCTGCAGTTCATTTTGCTGCTGCTGATCCTTCCGTCGTTCGGCTTTCTGGGCCTGCAGGGCTACAAGGGCATGTCAGAAGGCGCCAACCTGTCACTGGCGCAAGTGGACGGCCAGCCGATCACGCAAGCCGAATGGGATTCGGCCCGTCGCGAACAGGTCGAACAGGTTCGCCGCAAGATGCCGACCGCGGATCCGAAGTTGTTTGACAGCCCGGACATGAAAAAGCTGGCGCTCGAAAACCTGATCCGCAAACGGGTGATGCTGACGGCGGCCGACAAGCTCCATCTGGCCCTCACCGATGAACGTCTGCGGCGCTTGTTCGCCACCGATCCGCAGTTCGCAGCCATCCGCAACCCGGACGGTAGCGTCAACAAGGAACTGCTTGCGTCGCAGGGCATGTCGAGCGAGATGTTCGCCGCCCGCCTGCGTCAGGAAATGTCCACCCAGCAGGTGCTGGCTGGGGTGTCGAGCACAGGATTTGCGTCGAAGGCCGCTGCCGAGCGCGCCGTGGACGCCTTCTTTCAGCAACGCCAGGTGCGCTTGCAGCGCTTCGATCCAGCGGGCTACGTGACCAAGGTGGCGCCCACAGACGCTGAAATCGAGCAGTACTACAAGGACCCGGCCCATGCGGCGCAGTTTCAGGCCCCCGAGCTCGCCAACATCGAGTACGTGGTGTTCGATGTGGACTCGATCAAGAAAAACATCCCCATCGTGGAAGACGACCTGCGCCGCTACTACAGCGAGAACCAGGCGCGGTTCACCTCACCTGAAGAGCGCCGCGCCAGCCATATCCTGATCTCAGCCGACAAAGCGTTGCCGGCCGATGTGCGTGCCAAGGCGAAAGCCAAGGCTGACGATCTGCACGACAAGCTCACCAAGAACCCGGCCTTGTTCGCGGAATTGGCCAAGAAGAACTCGCAAGACCCGGGCTCGGCAGCCAAGGGTGGTGACCTCGAGTACTTTGGCCGCGGCGCGATGGTCAAGCCGTTCGAAGAGGCAGCCTTTGCGCTCAAGGTCGGGGAGCTTAGCGCAGTGGTTGAGACCGACTTCGGCTTCCACATCATTCGGTTGACCGACGTTCGCGGCGGTGAAGCCCGAACCTTCGAGGCCGCTCGCCCCGAGATCGAGGCGGAGGTTCGGCAGCAACTGGCTCAGGCCAAGTTTGCAGAGCTGGCAGAGGACTTCACCAATCTGGTCTACGAGCAGTCGGACAGCCTCAAGCCGGTGATCGACAAGTACAAGCTTGAACTGAAAGCCGCGCAGGGCGTGACGCGCAAACCTGCGCCGGGAGCGCAAGTGCCGGTCGCTTCGGACAAGTTCCTGGAAGCGTTGTTTTCCAATGAGGTCCTGAACAACAAGCGCAACACTCCGGCAGCCGAGGTGGCTCCGCGACAACTGGTTTCCGGCCGCGTCGTCAAGTACGAGGCCGCACGAGTCATGCCCTTGGCCGATGTCAAAGAAAAGGTCCGCTCGGCCTTGGCCGTGACTCAAGCGACTGCCCTGGCTCGCAAGGAAGGCGAAGCGCGACTGGCGCAACTCAAGCAGGCACCGCAGGCAGAACTGTCGACCGAGCCACGCCTCGTGTCTCGGGTGCAAATGCAAGAGTTGGGTCAGCCGCTGATAGAGGCCATTTTGGGTGCCGACGTGACCAAGGCCCCGGCGACGGTGGGTGTCGATCTTGGGACGCAGGGCTACGTGGTGGCACAAGTCGACAAGGTGACCGGCCGTGATCCCGTGGCCGCAGATGCGGCACGGGCCGCCGGCCAGTACGCTCAGGCCTGGGCTGAGGCCGAAGCCCAGACTTACTACGCTTCGCTGCGCAACCGTTACAAGGTTCAAATCAACGAGAAGGCCTTGGACAAGGCCCTTCGCACCGACAACCCTTGAGCGCGGCGAAGCTGCACTTTCCCCGGTCATCAGGCACGATCGCCGGCCTATAATCGTCGTCTCTGCGGTGGCTGTAGCTCAGTTGGTAGAGTCCAGGATTGTGATTCCTGTTGTCGTGGGTTCGAGCCCCATCAGCCACCCCAATATTTGAAACCCAGCATTCATGCGACTCTCCGGGGAGCGTGGGTGCATGATGTGGGTGCAAGACCGAAGGCCTCGAGGAGCGATCCCTGGGGCTTTTTTCTTGGCTTCACAGCCTCGGTATTCAGTTCCGGGCGACTCTCACGGTCAGGCAGTTGTTGCCGTTTACTCGCTGGTAATCCACCGACCTGGAGCACTTTCGAACCAACATCAAGCCGAGCCCTCCAGGCACGGCGTCGTCTATCGACGACGGTGCGACTGGATCTGCCGCAAGCAACGGGTCGAAGGGCACCCCGTCATCCGCAAAGCGCATCACGACATCATCGGCATCCACCTGCATCGTGAGGCCAATCAGATGTTCGGCGCCATCGGTGTGAGCGTGCCAAATCACGTTCATCAACGTTTCTTCGAGGATCAACTCGACGTTGAACACCAGCTTGGGTGTCGGTTGATAGGACCCCAACCAATCCACGACGCGGGTGCGCGTCTCATCTAACGCATCGCGATGGTTCGCCAGCGTCAGTTGCAGGCGGGCACCGTCATCAGCCGCTGTTGATGGGGTTTCGGGCATGTGAAATTGCTTAGGCGCAGCACCTGAGCATCTGTGCAAAAGGCTAGGAGCGAACCTTGGCGAGCGCCTCGTCCTGCGTTGCGGCCATGGGAATGATTTGATCAAGCGCCACATGGTCGAGCACGCTTTGAACCATCTCCGATGCACCGAACAACACGACCTTGCCACCTTTCAGGCGCAGAGCCCTGGCCCCGGAGATGAGCATCCGGATGCCCATCGAAGCGAGAAATCCGACCTGAGATAGATCAACGATGGCTGGGCGTCCGAGCGCCGCCAGTGCGGCCATGAAGCGGATTTCGACGCGATCCACGCCCGGGGAGTCGAGGCGGCAGTTCAGCCTGATGCAAGTCACGTTACCGTCCAACTCGCTGATGTCGATGTCCATTTCGGATTGTCCTTGAGGCAGATGTATTGGTGGATGGGCTGAACACGGCCGCGCTCGCGCGTTGGTCGTTGGCGTTTGGCTGGACAGAGTATGGCAAGGGCGTCACACGAAGGTGACCACCAACATCGAAAAATCATCGTCCAAGGCCCCGGGGCGTGCGACCTCTTGAACCGCGCGATAGAGGCGCTCCGGTTCACCAACGCCTGCCACTGCCGGGCGCTGCAACAAAGGCAGGAAGTCCTGCAAGCCCCACTGCGTGCCCTCTTTGGTGACGACCTCGAAAACGCCATCGCTGAACACATACAGCACGCTGCCAGGCTGCACTTCGACGCTGTCGGAGACGAACCGGGCTTCCGGCATGGCACCAATCATCAGGTTGCGTGTCTGCAACGGAATCATTTCGTGACGTGAGGGTTGGGCCAAGTAAGAAGGATGGTGACCAGCCGATGAGTAGCGCAACTGCCTTGTCTTCGGCTCGTACACGCCGTACCAGATCGAGAAGAACATCCCGCCATGGCTTTCCATCTGGAACATTGAATTCAGCCGATGCAGCACCTGTGCTGGATCACGAAAATCGGTGTCGGGCAGGGCGCGCTGTCGCAACACGTTCATCACCGACACGCTGTGCATCGCAGCGCCTGCGCCGTGGCCCGAAACATCGACCACGTAGCCGGCGAAGGTCTCTTCGTCGAGTTGCTGGTATCCAAAGGCGTCGCCGCCGAGCTTGGTGGATGGCAGAAAGAACCAATCGGTTCGCACCGGTCCGTCGAGGATGGGCGCAGGAAGCAGCGCCTTCACATAGCTGCTGGCCTTTTCAAGGTCTCGGTCCAGCTCCAAGGATTGTTCGATTTCACTTTCGGTGCTGTATTCGTGCTTCAGCACATTGGAACCCAGCTGAAGCAAGCCGCCACTGGGCAGCCGGCAGCTTTCGCGCACCCTTTTGCCATCGACGAAGGAGCCGTTGGTGGATTGCAGGTCGACGACCAGTGCGTCGACTTCGCCAGGCAACGCGCTGACCTGACAGTGGCGCCCCGACACCTCAGCGTCTGGCAACACGAATTCGCACAGAAGCTTGCGTCCAATGGTGACCGGTTCCGCGCCAAAGCGCAGCCTGCGACCTTTTTGAGTTCCCTCGATGGCCACGAGGAAATGCTCTCGCTTCTCAGTCGGGAGCCGGGGCGCACTGCTCGCCCGGGAGACGGTCAGTAACGTGTGCTCTGACATGGGGTCCATGTCAGAAGGGGGGCTGCTATTCACGATGGGCCTTCAAGAGTCTTTGTATGACCAGGGTCTGCACGAACGTCAGGCGGGCGATAAGTGACCCGCATGCAAAACAGATGCCAGAATCGAGAATGTAAGTGTTTGTGCGCAGGCTGTCGTGTGTTCGCCGGCTCCGCAGCGCCACACGTTCACAAGGAGCCTGAATCGATGTCCGCGCATCCTGCCGAAGGTTCGACCTTTGCCTCGTCACCCACCACTGATGACGATTTCCCGACACGGGTCTCGCCCGGTGCGCCTGACAACGTGGCTGGAGACGAAGTGTCGTTGACGTTGCCGGGTGGGGCTTTGGCCGATGGCGAGACGCTGAAGCAGGTGGGGCGTTACCGGGTTCACGAGCGGCTGGGCCGTGGTGGTATGGCCACCGTTTTCAAGGCACACGATCCGGGAATCGGGCGAGATGTGGCCATCAAGTTCTTGCATGCGTCGCTGTGCGAGGAGCCGGAATATCGGGCACGCTTCCTCAGCGAGGCTCGTGCGGCCGGCGGGCTGTCTCACCCGAACATCGTCACCGTTCACGATGTCGGCGAAATCGATGGTCGTCCCTACATGGCCATGGAACTGCTCGACGGTGAGACGCTCAGCGAAGTGATTGCCGGCAGTCCGCCGCTGCCGATCCGCGACGTCGTTGTGATGGGTGCCCAACTCGCCCGCGCACTCGACTACGCGCATTCGCGCGGCATCGTGCACCGCGACATCAAGCCCGGCAACATCATGCAGGTCAGGGGCACGAAGACGGTGAAGGTGACCGACTTCGGCATCGCCCACATCGAGTCGGCCGGGTCCGAGCAGCGAACCCGCGTGGGCGACATCCTGGGCACCCCGCAGTACATGTCTCCGGAACAGGCCAAGGGTGAGCGCCTCGACGGCCGCTCCGATCTGTTTTCGACAGGCATCGTTCTGTACCAGTTGTTGACCGGCCAGCGGCCTTTCAAGGGCGACAGTCTGGTGTCTCTGGCGATGCAGATCACCACGGCCGAGCCCACGCCCATCGAGCAGCTCCGGCCAGAAGTGCCGGCGGCCGTGCGCCGCATCGTGGCGCGATGTCTTGCGAAGTCACCTGACCGGCGCTATCGCTCCGGTCAGGAACTGGCCGAGGCCTTGAACAAGGTGTTGGTCGAACTCGATGCGGCGGAGTTGGAAAAGAGCCGCGAACGCATCGTGCCCCTGCGGGTCAAGTGGGCCGCGACGATGGCCTTGATCGTTGCCGTCGTGATGGCGCTGACCGCGACCGTGATCAACCAGCGCCAATACGCCGCGATGATCAGCCAGGCCACGGATTACGGCGCTTCGCTGGCGCGTTTCATTGCTGCGCAAAACGCCGTGTCCGCGCTGTCTGAGGACTGGGTCGCGGTCGAGGTCGCGATTCAGGAAATGATGCGCGCGAAGGACTTCCAGGGCATCACGGTGGTCGACCGCGAGGGACTGGTGCGCGCCACCAGCGGCAACAACGTCGGCCAGCCTTATCAGGCACCTGCCAGCGAATCCCTCGGTGAGCGCAAGGGTGGTGTGGCGGTGACGCGGTTCACGGCTGACGGCGAGTCCGTACTTGGCTTTGAAGCGCCGATCACATTCCAGGGCAAGCGGGTCGGGACCGTCGCACTGGGCGTGCCGGAGCGGCCCCTGATTGGGGTGGCCAGGTTGTCGATCGTGTTGATGGTCGCGCTGGTCGTGGTGACAGTATTGGCGGTGGCGGTGGCGATGTACTTCGTCGTCAACTGGTTCGCCCAGCCGATCAAGTTGCTCGGCGAGTCGATGCAGGAAATCGCCAAAGGTCGTTTTGATCACCGCATCGCCGAGCAGCGCAAGGATGAATTCGGCATCCTCTACCTCGGCTTCGATCAGATGGCGCAGGCGCTCGCCGCCCGACAGGCCGGCGGGCTCGATGGCTCCGCCTCGACGTCACCGCCGACACCGACCCCCACTGGCGGGCTGTCACAGGCCGAAGCCGACACTGCGGCATTGGGTTAAGGCAGCACGGTCGATGCGTTTCGGACGTTTTCTGCGGTTCATCGCCGTCGTGTGGGTCGCTCTGTTGGCCGCATGCTCCAGTTCGCCGCCCAGGCGTGTCGATGTTCCCGTCGAGCCCGAGCGGTCTGCTGGCATGGTGATCGGTCGCAGCGATCGACTGTTGATCTACCGGCCCAGCCGTGACGACACGCTGCGGTCCATAGCCGCGCAATTCCTGGGCGACGAAGAGCGCGATTGGGTCATTGCCGACTTCAACCACATCAAAGGTGCGGTGCCTGATCAGCCGCTGGTCGTGCCGCTCAAGCCTTTGAACCCGATCGGCGTGCAGGACGACCGCTATCAGACCGTGCCGATTCTTTGCTACCACCGTTTCGGCGGCGCGAGCAGCAAGATGTCGGTGTCGCCTGGCAACTTTGCAGCCCAGCTTGACTGGTTGGCGCGCAATGACTACCGGGTGATCCGGCTGTCGCAACTGATCGGCTTTTTGCAAGGGCGCGAGCCACTGCCGAAGCGCTCTGTCGTGATCACGATGGACGATGGCTACTCTTCGGTCTACCGCTACGCGCTGCCTCAGTTGCGCAAGTACGGATTCCCGGCGACCGTGTTTGTGTATTCCGATTTCATCGGCGCGGGCGACGGCTTGAGCTGGACCCAGCTGACAGAACTGAAAGCCTCGGGTCTCGTCGACATCCAGGCCCATTCCAAGACCCATCGCAACCTGATCGAGCGCCTGCCTGGCGAGACCGACGATTCGTACCGGCAGAACCTCGATATCGAGGCGCGTGCGCCGCAGGAGTTGCTGGAGCGCCGTTTGGCCAGCCCGGTGCGCCAGTATGCGTATCCGTTCGGCGATGCCAACGAGGCCGTGCTGGGCGCTCTGGCGCGCCAGCAGTATGAGTTGGCAGTCACGGTGACCCCGGGCGGTAACCCTTTCTTTTCGATGCCCCTGATGCTGCGTCGAACCATGATCTTCGGCGACATCGACATCGACACGTTCAAGGCCAAGCTGCAGATCAGCCGAGGTGGAGTGGCGCCATGAGGCGGCTCGTCGTTTCCGTGTGCGTCGTGGCGATGGCCGGCTGCGCTGTGGCGCCGCCGACATCGGGAGCCTTCCCAAGTGCGTCCCTTGGCCCCGCGAGGGCATCGCCCTCGGCTTTTGAGCAGCAGTACCGTGATCGTGCCGCCAGTGCACAGCGTGAGGGTCACCTGGCCGATGCGGCCATCGCCTGGGAGGTGCTTACGGTGCTGCGTCCTGATGCCGCTGAATATCGAGATGCCCTGGCTGAGACCCGTCGACAGATCGACGTTTCTGTGGCCGAGCGGCTGCCGCGCGCAGCTGCGGCGCAGCGTCGGGGTGATCTCGAGACGGCGACCCAGTTGTACCTGTCAGTGCTGGCGCTGCAGCCCAACTCGTCGACTGCCGCCGACGCCTTGCGCAGCATGGAGCGCGAGCGGGTGAAGCGTCAGCAGCTGGGGCGGCTGTCGCGCCTGACGCTGGCGCGTCGCGGTTCTGAAACGATGGGCTCCAATGACAAGCCCGTGGCGCCTGCAGGGGTGGACCGCAATGAACTCGAGCATGCGGCGATCCTTGCCCGTCAGGGGGAGATAGACAGCGCCATCACCTTGCTGGAGCGACGCATTGCCGCCGACCGCAGCGATCGCGCTGCGAGCAGCATGCTGGCCGACCTCTACGAGCGCAAGGCGGATGACCTGCTGGTGGCGCGAGACACCGCGGGCGCCATGGCCTTGCTGGAAAAAAGCCTGCGCCTTGATCCTGGCGATGCGCAGGTCACGGAGCGCCTGAAGCAACTGCGCAGCGCCCCCGGCTCCAAGCCGGTCGACACGAAGGGACGGTAGTGGCTTGCGGGGCCGCAGCCGCTCAAGCCCTCGATCGACTGGTTCTACCTGCTGACAGGCTCTTCCACGCTGATTTGGCGGGTCGTCTTTCGTATCAACAACCCACCATGGCCGTCACTTCAGCGACTTGATCTTTTCCTTCAGCGAGAGGGCCTTTTGCCGCTCAAGCCGAGCGGTGTCGTTGCCGGGCTCGAGTTGCATGACAACGTCCCAATGGCGGATTGAACCGTCCAGATCCTGCTTGGCGAAGGCACCGCGCGCGGTCGCGGTATAGCGCTGCACCAGACGGCGACGCAGGCCTTCGGCTTTGGCCTGAGCCTCGGTGCTCAGTTCTCCGCTGGTGGCCACGCGATAGTCGCTGTAGGCACGCTCCAACTCGCCCCGCTTTTCGGCTGCGTCAGCTGAGGCAAGAGCCTTTTCGCTGGAACTCGGTTCCGCCGGGGCTGACGCTGCCGCCGGGACCGGCGCGCTGGGCACCGGCTTGTCAGTGCGGCGCGGTTCCGGTTCGAGCGCACCGGGCGGTGGCGCTTTGCCAGGAACGCGAATGACCTGACCACCGGCCACCTGGCGCGGGATCTTGATGTCGTTGTATCGAGCCAGTATGTAGAACGAGTAGATGTCGCCAAGGAAGCGCCCTGCAATGCGCGACAAGGTGTCCGTAGACCGCACCGTGTAGGGAAATGACTCGCGTCCAAGCAGAGCGACCGGATCTGCAGTGATCTGGCGCATCAGGTTCTGGGCCAGCTTGTTGGTCGGGTCGCCGGCCAGTACTCGCTGCAGTTCGGCCTTCGCTTGTTCTTCGTTACCTGTTTCCAGCAGGTCAGCCGCAGCCATCGCCAGCTTTTGCGCCTGCTGCGGCGTGGAAGGCGGTGGCGGGCCGGCCGGCGCCGTCGGCGCTTCGACCTTCACCGTGGGTTCAGGCGCAGCCACAGGCGCTGCCGGTTTGACGGCGGGTGCAGCGCACGCGCCCAGCAAGGTGGCCGTGAAGCAAAGCAAAATCAGTCGTGTGGAAAACATGGATTGGAATCGTTGTGCCTGTGCGCTGAGGTGCCGTCACCGAATGCGAGCTGCAGATTATCGGTCGACGCCGAAAGCGGCGGCAAGCCGTGTGCGCCGTTGGCGATGCGGGTTGCTTGCCTGTTGGGTTTTTGCCGCGGCGGCGTTGGCGCAACCCGCCCCGGACCTGCCCTCTTGCTTGAAAGCGTTGCGCCACGACTTGCCAGCGCAACCGCCCGTGCGGCCTGACAGCTTTGAGCGCTACACGCGCTCGGTCGAAGACCTCCGCACATTGATCGAACAGTCCAGCGCGTCACAGCCTGAATTCAAGCTGCCGATCTGGGACTACGTCGCGCGACTGGTCGACGCGCAGCGCGAGGCCGGCGGGCGCGAGGTGCTGGATCGTCACGTCGCCGCATTGGCCGACATCGAACGCCGACATGGCGTTGATGCGGCTACCGCGGTGGCGGTGTTCGGCGTCGAGACCGACTACGGCCGTGCTCCCGGTCGCTATCCGGTGGTCGATGCGACGCTGAGCCGCGCTTGCTTGAACTTGGGCAGTCGAGAGCGCAAGGCGCATTTCTTTGCTGCGCTGTATTTGCTTCAGGAAGGGCTGGTGCGGCCCGAGACGTTCCGTGGATCGTGGGCCGGTGCCTTCGGCCTGACCCAGTTCATGCCCGGCACGTTTCTGAAGAACATGGACGACGGCGATGGCTCAGGCGACATCGACATCGTCTCCAGCGTGCCCGATGCGCTGGCCACCACTGCGCGCTACCTGAACGGCCTGGGCTGGGTGGCTGGCATGCCGTGGGGTGTCGAAGTCAGCGTTCCGCGCGAGTCGGCATCCGCGTGGAATGCTCTTGAACGCGACCACAGTTGCCTGGAGTTGTCGTCGCCTGAAGGCCTGTGCAAAGGTGTGTCGCAATGGGCCGCGGCTGGTGTGCGGCGCATCGATGGCAGTGCATTGCTGACGGCCGATTCGGCCAGCGTGGCGCCGTGGCGCGCCGACACCGTGACAGCGCTGTTGATGCCTGCCGGCATCGATGGACCCGCTTGGCTGGTCACGCGCAATTTTCAGGCGGCATGGCGCTACAACCGGGCCGACGCCTACGCGCTGTCGATCGGCTTGCTGGCGGACCGGCTGCGCGGCGCGGCCCCGCCGCGCACGGTTTGGCCTACCGACGATCCGGCCTTGTCGCGCGTTGAATTTGCCGAACTGCAGGGCCTGTTGCTGCGCCGGGGCCACTGTGATGTCACGCCCGACGGGCACGATGGCCCGCGCACCCGGGGGGCCATCTCCGCGGAGGAGATTGCCCTGGGCTGGGCCCCGAGTGGTCGTGCCGGGTCCAAGTTGCTCAGCGCACTGCGTGCGGCGGTGTCTCAGGCAGATCCGGTGCCACCCGCTTTATCGCCGGATGGTCCCCCGGTACGGCCGCCAGACTGTTCAAGCAGCGGCGGCTCTGGCTGACCTGCACCGCTGTCAGCCCGATCGCAAGTGATCAGCGGCGCACGCTCACCCGGCCCGCGTAAAGACCGGGCGTCGAATCGGCAATCTCGGTGGCACCGGCCACACGCCGGAAGAAGTCGACAGCACCGACCGCACCGGCGATGGCATAGCCATAGCCCACGGTGCGCATCTCCTCCAAGGCTGTGCGCAGCAGCGCGCTTCCGACCCCTGAGCCGCGAGCTGAGGTCTGAACGCCAATCGGGCCGACGAACCCACGAGCGGTCGCGTCGTAGCAGACAAAGCCGATCGGCTGTTCGCCTTGCACCGCCACCTGCAGGCTGACGGGACGGTTGTGCAGCGCCGCCCGTGCCTCGCTGGCCCAACCGGTACCGAATTCAGTGGCCACCCAGGACACGATCTCTTCGTGTTCGCAACCGATGGGCTTGCGCACCAACCAGTCTGCGTGGCGCGGGTCTGTCTCGTCCACGATGGGCTCAGGTAGCGCGTACAGCCGGATCAGCATGTCGGTCATGACCGGCATTCTCACCGTTGCCCACTTCTCAGTGCGTGCATGTTGTTAAGGTGCTGACCTGCCACCTTCGCCGTTCCTCATCGGTTCCCCCATGTACGACCACAACCAGTCCGAGCTCCCACGCTCGTTCATCGAGCTGTTCATGGCGCCCGGTGCGACCAAGCCGCGCGAGACGCGGGCGGCCATCGCGGCCCGCTACGACCTGTGCGAGGACATGGCGCAAATGCTCACCGAGCACGCGAGTGCGAAATTGCTTGAGCTGGGCGTGACCGAACAGGATGTGCTCGAGCGCATGCACCTCGGCTTGCTGCAGGACACGACCGCGATCACTGCGCCTGAGGCGCAGTGGATCGTTTGCCGGCTGGCCGAACTGCTGGACTGGCCGATGGGTAACTGGCTGAAGCCCGGCTGAGCATCCGGGCTTCAGCGCACCGGTTCGATGGCCGTGACGGTGATCGCGCCGTTGAGGCGCTCTGCAAGGAACCGTATCGGGTCGCCTTCTTTCAGGTCGCGCAGCAAAGAGGGGTCTGCGACCTTGAAAACCATCGTCATGCCAGGCA
>CANBSV010000041.1 GCA_947372225.1 Burkholderiales bacterium
CGACTCCATTTCTGGGCCCCGATGGCCGCCACGCTGGCGTTCATCGCGGGCTGCGCGGCGCAGCCGCTGCCCGCGCTGCGCGCCGCCACTCCACCACCCGCGGCCTTCAGCCAGGGGGTTCAATCTTCCGCCGCCGCTGACATGCCTGCCGATGGCCAGTGGTGGAAAAGCTTCGCCGACCCCGTGCTCGACGAGCTGGTCGCTCGTGCCATGGCGGCCAATGAGAGCCTCGACCAGGCCGCCGCACGGATCAAGCGCGCCAACGCCGCGGTGCGCTCGGCAGACGCCACGCGCGGTCCGCAAGCAGCGCTGCACGGCGGCGCCATCGGCCCTTCGAACAGCAGCGTGGGCGACCAGGTGTCCGACACCTCGTGGGCAGGCGTGGGCATCCGCATGTCGTACGACCTCGATTTGTTCGACCGCCATGGCCCTGCACGGCAAGCGGCCCTGGGCGACGCCGAGGTGGCACAAGCCGCCTGGCGCGCCGCGCGTCTGGCGGTGCAGGCCGACACGGTGCACACCTATCTGGCATTGCGCGCGCTGGAATCCGAGCGCGCGCTGCTGGCCGACGACGTCGCCGGGCGAACCGAAGCGCTGCAGATCGCGCAGCGCCAATGGCGCAGCGGTCTGATCTCCGAGCTGCCACTGGCGGGGCTGGAGCGCGATCTGGCCGCCGTGCGCTCCGATGCGGCGCTGGTCGAGCGCCGCCAACAGGAACTCACGCACGCGCTGGCGCTGCTGCTCGGCGAGTCGCCCGCATCATGGCAACTGCCCGGTGCCGTCGCCGCGTGGCCGGCCGCACTGCCCAGCGTGCCCGCAGGCATCCCGAGCCAGGTGCTCGCGCGCAGGCCCGATCTGGCGGCCAGCTGGCATGCGGTCCGGGCGGCCGAGGCCCGCGTCGGAGCGGCGCAGTCGAGTGCCTTGCCCAGCGTGACACTCACCGCCGCCGGGGGCGTGGCAGCGTCGGGGCTGACCGACTTGCTGCACCATGCCACGCGCATGGTCGGCGTGGGCTTGCTGTTTGATCTGCCCGTGTTCGATTCGGGCCGCCGCTCGGCCGCCACCCAGGCCGCCGTGGCCGACCTGGAGCAGTCGATGTCAGTGCACCGCGAACGCGTGCTGGTGTCGCTGCGTGAAGTCGAAGACCAGCTCTCGGCGCTGCAGTCGACGCAGCGACAGGCCCAGGCCCAGGCCCCGGCACTGGCCATGGCCACCCGTTCGCGCGAGGCGTCGAGTTCGCGCGAACGCCGCGGGCTGGCGGGCCGCCCCGAAGTGCTCGAAGCTCGCCACGCCGAAATCCAGCAGCAGCGCATCGCCTGCCAGATCGAACTGGCGCAACGTCAAGGCACCGTGGTGCTGATCCGCGTGCTTGGCGGCGGCTGGCGCAGCGAAGGCGCCTGAGTCGCGGCGCTCAGGCGCAGCAGGACAGCGAACGCAAGGCCAGGCTGAACGCGCCTTCCTGACGGTCGGAAATGATCACGCTCATGTGACTGATGCGAAAGGCATCCAGCGGATCCATCCCGCGCACTTCACGGCCGCGGAAGGTGGGCATCAGGTCGGACACCTTCAGGCGCACCTGGGTCCACACACCGGCCGGCGCATCGAAGCTGGCCTGATACGTCAGCCCCTCGACGCCGCCCTCGGTGCGCACATTGAACTTGTAGCGCTTGCCGTCACCACGCACATCCAGCAAGAAGCTGTCAGCGCCCAGCGGCCGCTGCGTCAGCGTCCCCGAGCGCAAGGCGCAGAACCCGCCGTTGTTCTCCAGCGAGAGCGTGCCTTCGAAGACGGCAAACCCCTCGGGGTCATGGCGCACGCGGCTGCTCGAAACGCCGCCCATCACGACGTCATCGACGGTGGTCCAGTCGGTCAGTGAGTCGGGCTGTTCAAAGTTGATGAGGACTTGGGTCATGGTGTGGGGCTGTGTGGATGACTTGGAACGCCGGGTTCGGCGCGGCGGAGTCTGCCAGACCCGCCACCACCGCCGGTGCCGCTATTCCACGGTCACCGACTTCGCCAGATTGCGCGGCTTGTCGACATCGGTGCCACGCGCGCAGGCGGTGTGATAGGCCAGCAGCTGCAGCGGCACCACGTGCAAGAGGGGTGACAGCGCGCCGTAGTTCTCGGGCATGCGGATCACGTGCAGGCCCTCGCCCGATTCGATGCGGGTGTCGGCGTCGGCAAACACGAACAGCTCGCCGCCGCGCGCGCGCACTTCCTGCAGGTTGCTCTTGAGCTTTTCGAGCAGCGCGTCGTTGGGCGCCACGGTGACCACCGGCATCTCGGCGGTGACCAATGCCAGCGGACCGTGCTTGAGCTCGCCAGCCGGGTAGGCCTCGGCGTGGATGTAGCTGATTTCCTTGAGCTTCAGCGCGCCTTCGAGGGCAATCGGGTAGTGCGCGCCTCGGCCCAGGAAGAGCGCGTTTTCCTTGCGCGCAAACACCTCGGCCCAGGCGATGACCTGCGGCTCGAGCGCCAGCACGCCTTGCACCGCCACCGGCAAATGGCGCAGCGCGTGCAGGTGCTGCGCCTCGGCCTCGGCGCCGAGCTGACCGCGTGATTTGGCCAGCGCCAACGTCAGCAAGAACAAGCCCACCAGTTGGGTGGTGAACGCCTTGGTCGAGGCCACGCCGATCTCGACGCCCGCGCGGGTGATGAAGGCCATGGCGCATTCGCGCACCATGGCGCTGGTGGCGACATTGCACACGGTGAGCGTGTGCGCCATGCCGAGCGAGCGGGCGTGCTTCAGCGCGGCCAGGGTGTCGGCGGTCTCGCCGCTCTGGGTGATGGTGACGACGAGCGTGCGCGGGTGGGGCACGCTGTCGCGGTAGCGGTATTCGCTCGCCACCTCGACAGCGGTGGGCATCTTCGCGATGCTCTCCAGCCATTGCTTGGCCACCAGTCCCGCGTAGTAGCTGGTGCCGCAGGCGAGGATGAGCACGGAGTCGACCTGGCCGAAGGCCGCAGCGGCTGCCTCGCCGAACAGGCTTGGCTCGACGCCACCTACCGCATCGAGCGTGTCGGCGATCGCCTTGGGCTGCTCGAAGATCTCCTTTTGCATGTGGTGCCGGTAGGGGCCCAGCTCGGCCGCTTCGGTATGGGCCTGCACGGTACGCACCGGGCGTTGCACGGCGGCAAAGCGGCCATCGGCGCGGGGCTTGCCCGTGGCGGCGTCGGTGCGCGAGCCGATGGCCGAGTGGCCCAGCTGCAGGTCGACCACATCGCCTTCTTCGAGGTAGACGATCTGGTCGGTGACGCCCGACAGGGCCATGGCGTCGCTGGCCAGGTAGTGATCGCCCGCGCGCTCGCCGGCGCCGATGCCCAGGATCAGCGGCGAGCCTTCACGCGCACCGACGACGCGGTGCGGTTCGTCGAGGCAGAACACTGCGATGGCGTAGGTACCGCGCAGCCGCGGCAACAGCTGCTGCACCGCGGCATACAGGTCGCCCCGGTAGTGGTGATCGACGAGGTGCGCGATGACCTCGGAGTCGGTCTGGGTGACGAACCGGTAGCCGGCCGCCTGCAGCTCGGCGCGAAGTTCGTCGTGGTTCTCGATGATGCCGTTGTGCACCACCGCGACCCGGCCCACAGCGTCAGCGCCCGGCGCGTGCGGGCCGGCCGAAAAGTGCGGATGCGCGTTGTTCACCACCGGCGCGCCGTGCGTCGCCCAGCGGGTGTGCGCGATGCCGGTGGTGCCGGCGATCTCGTCAGCGGCCACATTGGCTTCGAGCTCGGCCACACGCGCCGTGCTGCGCGCCCGGCGCAGCTGGCCGTGCTGGTGAACTGCGACACCGCACGAGTCGTAGCCGCGGTACTCGAGGCGCTTCAGCCCTTCGATGAGGACCGGCACGATGTTGCGGGTGCTGACCGCGCCGACGATGCCGCACATGGCAGTCTCCTGGGGAAATCAATTCAAGGCGATGTTACGCAGGCACCCGGGCTCGACGATGCCCGTCGAGGCCGCTCGCCGAATCAGCGTTGCTTCACGATCACCAGCCCCTTGAGGTATTCGCCCTCGGGGAAGGTGATCGTCATCGGATGGTCGGGCGCCGCGCCGGTGCGCGCGTGGATCTGGCCGTCGATGCCGGCATCGAGCCCGGCGCCGGCGACGATCTTGTGGAACAGGTCGGCGCTCACGCCGCCCGAGCACGAGAAGGTGAACAGCAATCCGCCCGGCTCGAGCAGCATGAAGGCGAGCCGGTTGATGTCCTTGTAGGCGCGCGCGGCACGCTCGGCCTGGGCGGCGGTCGAGGCGAACTTGGGCGGGTCGAGCACGATGGCGTCGAAGCGCCGGCCCTGCTCGACAAAGCCGCGCAGCGTGGCATTGACGTCGGCATCGATCACGCGGTGGCGCTGCGCGTCGAAGCCGTTCAGTGCCACGTGGGCGATCGCACGTTCGAGCGCCGGGCCCGACGAATCAACGCTCGTCACCTCGGTGGCGCCGCCGGCCAGCGCAGCCACGCTGAACCCGCCGGTGTAGCTGTAGCAGTTGAGCACGCGCTGTGCGCCGAAGTGCCGCACGCTGTCGGCAAACAGCCGCCGGCTGTCGCGCTGGTCCAGGTAGTAGCCGGTCTTGTGACCGTGCGCCACATCCACCGTGAGCCGCCAGCCGTGCTCATGGATGGTGACTTCGGTGTGCTCGGGAGCGCCGGGCGGCAGCCGCAGCCAGCCGGTGACGGACGGCAGGCCCTCGAGTTCGCGCACGCTGGCGTCGCTGCGCTCGTACAGGCGCTGCAAGCCCGTGACCTTGAGCAGCGCGTCAGCGATCACCGGCTTCCAGCGCTCGACGCCGGTGGCCGTGAATTGCGCGCTGAGGGTGTCGCCGTAGCGGTCGACCACCAGCCCGGGCAGGCCGTCGGCCTCGCCGTGGACGAGCCGCATGGCGTCGCTCTCGATGGGCAATCGCGCACGCACCGCCACCGCACGCGCGATGCGCCGCTCGAAGAAGGCCGCGTCGATGCGCTCGGCGGCGTCGAAGCTCCAGGCGCGCACGCGGATCGACGACGACGGGCTGTACGCGCCCCAGGCCAGAAATTCACCGGCTGCCGATTCGACGCGCACCGTCTCGCCCGGGTCGGCACGGCCGCTGGCGATGCTGCCCTCGAACACCCACGGGTGGCGCTTGATGAGCGAGCGTTCCTTGCCGTCACGCAGTCGGATGGTTTTCATGGTGTCGCCCGGTCTAGGCCGGGCCCTGCTTCTTGGCTCGGGGATGCGCGGCGTCGTACACCTTGCTCAGGTGCCCGAAATCAAGCTTGGTGTAGACCTGCGTGGCGCTGATGTTGGCGTGGCCGAGCAGCTCTTGCACCGCACGCAGATCACCACTGGACTGCAGCACGTGGGTGGCAAACGAGTGGCGCAGCATGTGCGGATGGACGTGCGTGGGCAGCCCGGCTTGCTGCGCACGCTGCTTGATGCTCAGGCGCGCCTGGTTGGTGGTCAGGCGCGCGCCACGCTGGCCGACCAGCAGCGCCGGCTCGTCGGCCGCGGCGATCTGCGCTCGCAGCGCCAACCAGGCCTGAAGCGCTTGCAGCGCGGCCGCACCGACCGGCACGCTGCGCCGCTTACGGCCCTTGCCCAGCACATGGGCCGTGGCGTCGGCGATGTCGACCCAGCCCACCGCGTGCGGGCCGGGTTGCACATCGAGCGACACCAGTTCGGCCACGCGCAGGCCGCAGCCGTAGAGCAGCTCGGTCAGGCACTGATCGCGCGCAGCGATGGCGGCACCGTGGGCTCGCGCCGGTGGCGGCGCCTCGAAAGCGGCCAGCGCCACGGCCTGATCGACCGACAGTGCCTTGGGCAGCGGCTTGGCCGCCTTGGGCGCGCGCACGCCGGCCACCGGGTTTTGCAGCACCAGACCATCGCGGCCGAGCCAACGGTAAAAACCGCGCCACGCCGACAGCTCGATGGCGATGCTGCCCGGCGCCAGCCCCTGAGCGTGCAACTGCCCGGCCCAGCGGCGCACGTGGTGCGGCTGGACCTCGCGCAGCGCCACGGTGCCCGACCGGGCGAAGTGCTGCAGCCGGCGAAAGGCCTGCGTGTACATGGTCAGCGTGCGCCCGGCCAGACGCCGCTCGACGCGCAGGTGCTGCAGGTGGTGCACGAGGTCGTCGTGCAGCTGAGGCGATGAGGACTCGGCGGTGCTGGCGGCGGATGGATCGTTCACGCGCGCTCGCCGTTAGGTGTCACGCCGCTCGAATCAACCGGGAGAGGCCGGCGCTGGAGATCTCGCCGATGCGCATCAGGAACTCGGTGCCCATGTCGGCGGCGAAGCGCGTCGGGTCGGGCGAGCCCAGCACCAGCAGGCCGAAGGCGTCGGTGCTGCTGCCGTGGCGCAGCGGGATCAGCGCCAGCGAGGCGATGGTCGACGGGTCGTCCAGCCAGGTGGCGGCCTCGAAGCCGGCGTTTGCACCGCAATACGGCAGCGACAGGCTGGACGCGAAGCTGCGCGCGTCGGCGCTGACCTCGCGCGCAAACGGCAGCGCGGCGTGCTCGGCCGCCGCGCCCCACACGCGAATGCCGGCTTGCGGAATCATGAACTGCAGCATCAACTCGCGCACCAGCACTTCGGGCAGCGCGGCCGCGTCGGTGGTGATCAGCAAAGAGCGCGTGTAGCGGTGCAGCCGGTCGGCGATAGCGGCGTTTTCCTGGCCGTGGCGGATCATCTCCATGATCTTGTGCTCGAAGCCCTTGAGCCGCTCGCGCAGCAGGTCCATCTGCCGCTCCTGCAGCGACACCGCTCGCGGGCCGTGCGGGCTGGTCAGCTGGATCGAGCTGAGCAGCTCGGCGTGCCGCTCGAAAAAACCGGGCGTGTTCGCCAGGTAATTGGCGATGTCGGTTTCGGTGATGCCCTGGACTCCGGTGGCGTTGCTCACGGTGTGGTGCTCATGGTTTGTTGATGAAGATGTGCAGCGGCGATGCCGCAGCTCACAGGTCGATCTCGCCTTCGAAAACCGTTTCGGCAGGTCCGGACATGAACACGTGGCTGGACCAGCCCGATGCGTTGCCCTGCCATTCGATGGTCAGGCGTCCGCCACGCGTGTCGACATCGACCACGGCATCGAGCAGCCCGAGCCGGATGCCGGCCACCACCGCGGCGCAAGCGCCCGTGCCGCACGCCAGCGTCTCGCCCGCGCCGCGCTCGAACACCCGCAAGCGGATGTGGCTGCGCGAGACGACCTGCATGAAGCCGGCGTTGACGCGCCGCGGAAAGCTGGTGTGGTGCTCGATGAGCGGGCCGAGCGATTCGACCGGCGCCGTGTCGACATCGTCGACGAGCTGCACCGCGTGCGGGTTGCCCATCGACAGCACCGCCACCTCGACCGAATGGCCCTTGATGTTGAGCGGCCACATTTCGAACAGCTTGCCGTCGGCATCGCCCTTGACCGGCACACGGTGCGGCCGCAAGCCTGCGGCATGAAACGGCACGCGCGGCAGGTCGAACACCGGCGCGTTCATGTCGACGCGCACGCGACCATCGGGGAGCAGGTGCAGCTCGAGCAGGCTGTTGACGGTTTGCACGCGCAGCGTCGACTTCTCGGACAGACCCTTGTCGCGCACGTAGCGCACGAAGCACCGGGCGCCGTTGCCGCACTGCTCGACCTCTTCACCGCTGTGGTTGAAGATGCGGTAGCCGAAATCGACGTCCGTGGAGGGGCGGTTCGTGACGACCAGGATCTGATCGGCGCCTACCCCGAAGCGGCGGTCGGCCAGGCGGCGCAGCTGATCGGGCGACAGGCTGAGCGGCTCTTGCGTGGCGTCAAGCACAACGAAGTCGTTGCCGGCGCCCTGCATCTTGGTGAACCGGATTTTCATGGGGTCGATTATCGACGGCAGGGGCGCCCCCACCGGAGTCGGACGAAGGTCAATAAAAGCGCGCCTCGCCGGCCGGGCGCGTCTTGAAGCGCCGGTGCACCCACAGGTACTGCGAGGGGTTGCGGCGGATTTCGCCTTCGAGCCAGCGATTGAGCGCGGCCGTGTCGGCCAGCGGGTCGTCGGTGGGGAAATCGGTCCAGGGTTCGAGGAATCGCACGCGGTAGCCCTGGGAGCCGGGCAACATCTCGGCGATCACCGGCTGCACCGTCATGCCCAGCAGGCGCGCCATGCGCGACGGCGTGAGCAGCGTGCACGCCGGCACGCCGAAAAACGGCACGAAGGCCGAGTCCTTCACGCCGAAGTCCATGTCGGGCAGATTGAAGAACACGTCGCCTTCCTTGATGGCGCGCAGCAGCGGCTTGGCGGTCTCTCGACGGGAATACAGCCGGGCGTTGCCGAAGCGCTCGCGACCGCGTCGCACCGCGGCATCGAACACCGCGTTGCTTTGCGCCTGGTAGATGCTGCAAGCGCGGCGCGACACCCACAGCCGGCTGGCCGCGGCCACCACATCGAGCCCCACGAAGTGCGGTACCAGCCACATCAGCGCGCCGGTGTGCGTGTCGGCAAAGTCAACCCGGCCCTCGACCTGGATCAGCCGGCGCAAACGTGCAGGCGACGCGTGCCACAGCAGCCCGCGCTCGAGGATGCTGCGGCCCATCCACTGGAAATGCTCGCGCGCCAGCGCCAGGCGCTCGGCGGGACTCAATTCGGGAAAGCACAGCTCGAGGTTGAGCAACGCCGTGCGGCGGCGCGAGCGCGCCAGCCGGAAGGCCAAGCGACCCAGTGCGCGACCCAGCGGCGCCAGCAACGCCAGCGGCAGCCAGTGCAGCAACCACAGCAGGCCCAGAGCGAAGCGGGTCAGCCCGTTGGCCAGCAGCGTCTTCATGGCTGGGCCTTGTCGGCCAGCGCCGCCAGCCCGCCCGAGCGCGGGTTCTTGTAGCGGTGGTATCCCCACAGGTACTGCTGCGGACATTGCAGGATCAGGCCTTCCATGGCGCGGTTGATGACGGCCGCAGCCGCCGCGGGCTCGCTCGGCAAGGGCTCGGTGAGTTCGCTCACACGCACCACGTAGCCCGCGCCGCGCGGCAGCCGCTCGCACCACACCAGCAGCAAGGCCGCGCCGGTTTGCTGCACCAGTCGCGCGGCCAGCGTCATCGTGTAGGCCGGCCGGCCGAAAAACGGCGCCCACACGCCCAAGCCCTCGGGCGGCGCCTGGTCGGGCAACAGGCCCACGACCTCGCCGCGCTTGAGCGCTCGCATCATCTGGCGCACGCCGGCCAACGTGGCCGGAGCGGCATCGAGCCCGGGACGTCGGCGCGCAGCCTCGACCAGATCTCGCAACCACGGCTTGCGCGCCGGCCGGTACAGGACGGTCATGAGGCCGCGACCGGCGCCGTAGCGCTGTGCGTAGGACTGGCCGATCGCCTCGAAGCAGCCCAGATGCGGCGTGAGCATCACCAGGCCGCGGCCGGCGGCGTGGGCGCGCTCGATCAGCTCGCCGCCCTCCCACTGCACAGGTGCCGGCAGCGGGGCTTCGGGCGCTCGCAGCCACAGCAGGGGCAACTCCATCATCGAACGGCCGGCTCCGGCCACGGCGGCGCGGGCCACGGTCCAGGGCACGCCGGCTTGCCGGGCGTGGACACGCAAGCGCCTCCGGTAGGTGGGCGAAACGGCGTACACCAGCCAGCCCAGCGGGGCGCCCATGGCGTGCAGCCAGCGCAGCGGCAGCAGTGCCAAAGATCGCATGAACACCTTGAGAAATATCGCCATCAAGCGCGTCATCAGGTCGATAGAATGAAAACGTCGCCGAGTTAAGGAACTACTTGCGGGGCGATTGCAGGACAGCTCGAGAGGTTTCGGGTGCTGCCGGGCTCATGGCTCAACAAACCGCTAAAGCGTTCGCCGAACTCCCAGGAAACTGGTCCGGCAACGCAAGTTGCAACCAACGGGAGTTTAAGAGTGGCGAACGATTTCCTTTTCACATCCGAGTCCGTGTCTGAAGGTCACCCCGACAAGGTGGCCGACCAGATCTCCGATGCCATCCTCGACGCGATCTTCGAGCAGGATCCGCTGTCGCGCGTGGCCGCCGAAACGCTGTGCAACACCGGCTTGGTGGTGCTGGCCGGCGAGATCACCACGCAGGCCAACGTCGACTACATCCAGGTGGCGCGCGACACCATCAAGCGCATCGGCTACGACAACACCGAGTACGGCATCGACTACAAGGGCTGCGCGGTGCTGGTGGCCTACGACAAGCAAAGCAACGACATCGCCCAGGGCGTGGACCGCGCGAGCGACGACTACCTGAACCTCGGCGCAGGCGACCAGGGCCTGATGTTCGGCTACGCCTGCGACGAAACGCCCGAGCTGATGCCCGCGCCGATCTACTACGCGCACCGGCTGGTCGAACGCCAGGCGCAGTTGCGCAAGGACGGACGCTTGCCTTTCCTGCGCCCCGACGCCAAGAGTCAGGTGACGATGCGCTATGTCGACGGCAAGCCGCACAGCATCGACACAGTGGTGCTGTCCAGCCAGCACTCTCCCGAGATGAGCGACGGGTCGAAGATGAAGCCCGAATTCATCGAGGCGGTGATCGAGGAAATCATCAAGCCGGTGCTGCCCAAGGCCTGGCTGAAGGACACGCGCTACCTGGTCAACCCGACCGGGCGCTTCGTCATCGGCGGCCCGCAAGGTGACTGCGGCCTGACCGGGCGCAAGATCATCGTCGACACCTACGGCGGCGCCTGCCCGCACGGCGGCGGCGCCTTCAGCGGCAAGGACCCCACCAAGGTCGACCGCTCGGCCGCCTACGCGGCGCGCTACGTGGCCAAGAACATCGTGGCCGCAGGTCTGGCCAAGCAGTGCCAGATTCAGGTCGCTTACGCGATCGGTGTGGCCAAGCCGATGAACATCACGGTGTACACCGAAGGCACTGGCGTGATCCCCGACGACCAGCTCGCCGCGCTGGTCAACACGCACTTCGACCTGCGGCCCAAGGGCATCATCCAGATGCTCGACCTGCTGCGCCCGATCTACGAGAAGACCGCCGCCTACGGCCACTTCGGCCGCGAGGAGCCGGAGTTCTCGTGGGAACGCACCGACAAGGTGGCGGCGCTGCGCGCAGCGGCGGGCCTGTGACGGCGTTGGTCACCGCCTGAAGGTTGGCGATGACCCACCTGTCGATACGCGTTTATGCCGCGTCGATCGTGGCGCTGCTCGTGGCGTCGGCGATTGGCGCGCACGAGCCGGCCACCTGGGCGATGGAGATCGGGCCGATCTTCATCGTGCTGCCGCTGATGCTGGCAAGCCACCGGCGCTTTCCGCTGACACCCTTGCTGTACGGCCTGATCGCGCTGCACATGGTGGTGTTGATGGTCGGCGGGCACTACACCTATGCGCGGGTCCCGCTGGGCTTCTGGATGGAGCAGTGGTTCGGGTTCGAGCGCAACCACTACGACCGGATCGGGCACCTGATGCAAGGCATCGTGCCGGCGATTGCGGCGCGCGAAATCCTGCTGCGCCGCACGCCGCTGTCGGCGCCAGCCATGCGCGGCGGCTGGTTGTTCTTGCTGGTGACCTCGATCTGCCTGGCATTCAGTGCGCTGTACGAGCTGATCGAGTGGGGCACAGCCGAGGCGCTGGGCGCGGGCGCGGATGATTTCCTCGGCACGCAAGGTGACATCTTCGACACCCAGAAGGACATGTTCTGTGCCTGGCTGGGGGCGATGAGCGCACAGTGGCTGCTCGGCCGCTGGCACGACCGGCAAATCGAGGCGCTGCCTCGCAACGACTGACCCGCTTTCAGTCAGGCGGGAGGCCGAGGCCTGTGCGCTTTCAGGCCGCGCGCGGCTTGACCCGTGAGGCGGCCAGCTTGGCTTGCGCTCGGGCGACGTCCACATCGGCATCGCGCACCAGAGCCACGCCCATGCGGCGCTTGACGAAGCTCTCGGGCTTGCCGAACAACCGGATTTCGCTGTGGGGCACACGCAGCGCATCGGCCACGCCGTCGAACACGATGCCCTCGGCATCGACGCCACCATAGATCACCGCGCTGGCGCCCGGCGTCTTGAGCGTGGTGTCGACCGGCAGGCCAAGAATGGCGCGGGCGTGCAGCTCGAATTCGTTTTGCCACTGGGTCGCCATGGTCACCATGCCGGTGTCATGCGGACGCGGGCTGACTTCCGAGAACCACACCTGCTCGCCCTTGACGAACAGCTCGACGCCAAACAATCCCAGCCCGGCGGGGTGCCCCGTCAGGCCGCGGCCCAGGTCGTCGGTGACGGCGCGGGCGATCTCGCGCGATCGTGCCAGCGCCTTCGGATGCATGGCGTGCGGCTGCCAGCTCTCGACGTAATCGCCGCTGACCTGCACATGCCCGATGGGATCGCAAAAATGGGTCTCGACCTCGCCGTTCGCCCCCATGGCGCGCACGGTGAGCTGCGTGATCTCGTAGTCGAAATCGATGAAGCCCTCGACGATGACGCGACCCGGCCCAACGCGCCCGCCGGCCATCGCGTGATCCCAGGCCGCTTGCACGTCGGCCGGTGAGTCGATCTTGCTCTGGCCCTTGCCTGAGCTGCTCATCACCGGCTTGACGACGCAGGGGTAGCCGATGCCGGGCTTCCGGTCCTGGCCATCGATCGCAGCCTGCAACTCGGCCAGCGAATCGCAAAAGCGGTACGGGCTGGTGGGCAGGCCGAGCGTCTCGGCGGCCAGGCGGCGTATGCCCTCGCGGTCCATCGTCAGGCGCGCAGCGCGCGCGGTGGGAATCACGCGGACCACGCCTTCGGCTTCCAGCGCCTCGAGCACCGGGGTGGCAATGGCCTCGATCTCGGGCACCACCAGGTCGGGGCGCTCGGCTTCGATCAGCTCGCGCAGGGCCGCCGGGTCGCTCATGGCGATGGTGCGGGCGTGGTGGGCCACCTGCTGGCCGGGCGCGTTGTCGTAGCGGTCGACGGCGATGGTCTCGACGCCCAGACGCTGCAGCGCGATCAGCACTTCCTTGCCCAGTTCGCCACTGCCCAGCAGCATGACTCGGGTGGCGTGGGGGGTCAGCGGGGTTCCGATCGGTTTCATGGCGTCAGGGATAGGGCTTGAACAACTGGGGATTGTCACGCTGGCTGCGTGCGCAAATCCCGCCCTTGAGGCTGGCTGCCCGTGTTTTCATGCGCCCTCGAGCACGACCTGCGCTTAGAATGCCGCCTGCTTCGAGGAGCGTTGCAAGGCACGTCAGTGTCCCAGGCTCGAAGTTCAACATTGCAACTGCGCTCACCCGCACGATGGTTCTTCGTGGGTGAGTGGTCATTTCAAGACGCCGTTCACCGACAGCCGTGCGGGTTCCTCATTCATCGGAGCCTCACATGAACGCCGTACTCAAGCCCGCCGCGATCGCATCGCAAGACCACGCCATTGCCGACCTGTCGCAAGCCGACTTCGGCCGCAAGGAAATCAAGATCGCCGAGACCGAAATGCCCGGTCTGATGGCCATCCGCGAAGAATTCACCAAGGCACAGCCGCTCAAGGGTGCCCGCATCACCGGCAGCATCCACATGACGATCCAGACCGCCGTGCTGGTGGAAACGCTGGAAGCCCTCGGCGCCAAGGTGCGCTGGGCTTCGTGCAACATCTACTCGACGCAGGATCACGCGGCTGCCGCGCTGGTGGCCGGCGGCACGCCGGTGTTTGCCTACAAGGGCGAAACGCTCACCGACTACTGGGACTACACCCACCGCATCTTCGAATTCGGTGCCAAGGGCAGCGATGGCGAAGGCCCGAACATGATCCTCGACGACGGCGGCGATGCCACGCTGCTGATGCACTTGGGCAAGCGCGCCGAAAAAGACGCGTCGCTGCTCAACAGCCCGACCAGCGAAGAAGAAACCTGCCTGTACGCGGCCATCAAGGCCAAGCTGGCGGTCGACCCGACCTGGTACAGCCGCAAATCGGCTCAGATCATCGGTGTGACCGAAGAAACCACCACCGGCGTGCACCGCCTGAACGAGATGAGCGCGGCAGGCACCTTGATGTTCCGCGCCATCAATGTCAACGACAGCGTCACCAAGAGCAAGTTCGACAACCTCTACGGCTGCCGCGAGTCGCTGGTCGATTCGATCAAGCGCGCCACCGACGTGATGATCGCCGGCAAGGTCGCCGTGGTGGCCGGTTACGGAGACGTGGGCAAGGGCTCGGCCCAAGCGCTGCGCGCACTGAGCGCCCAGGTCTGGGTGACCGAGATCGATCCGATCAACGCCTTGCAAGCTGCCATGGAAGGCTACAAGGTCGTGACGATGGATTACGCCGCAGACAAGGCTGACATCTTCGTGTCGGCCACCGGCAACAAGCGCGTCATCACGCACGCGCACATGCTGGCGATGAAGGACGAGGCCATCGTGTGCAACATCGGCCACTTCGACAACGAGATCGACATCGCATCGATCGAGAAGTACGAATGGGACGAGATCAAGCCGCAGGTCGACCACGTGACGTTCCCCGATGGCAAGAAGATCATCCTGCTCGCCAAGGGCCGGCTGGTGAACCTGGGCTGCGCCACGGGACACCCGAGCTTCGTGATGTCGGCCAGCTTTGCCAATCAGACGATCGCGCAGATCGAGCTGTTCACCAAGAGCGACCAGTACGAAAGCGGCAAGGTCTATGTGCTGCCCAAGCACCTGGACGAAAAGGTGGCGCGATTGCACCTGAAGAAGGTCGGCGCCATGCTGACCGAACTGTCCGACGAGCAGGCCGCCTACATCGGCGTGTCGAAGTCGGGGCCGTACAAGCAGGACACGTACCGGTACTGATGCCACCCGCTCGGGCGGTGAACCCGCCCGGGTGAAGCACAACCTGACGCCATGCGAGCCGATCAACTCCTGCTGGCCCGAGGCCATGCCCCGACCCGTTCGGCCGCCCAGCGGCTGATCGACCGGGGAGCGGTGCGCTGGCTTGGCCCACGAGGCTGGGCGGTGCCACGCAAGGCAGGCGAAGACCTGCCGGAGGACTGCACGATCGAGGTCACCGATGACGCCGAGTTGCGTTTCGTGTCGCGCGGCGGTCTGAAGCTTGAAGGCGCGCTCGACCATTGCGGCTTCAATGTGGAAGGGCTGCGCTGCCTGGACGTGGGCCAGAGCACCGGCGGCTTCACCGACTTGCTGCTGCAGCGCGGCGCGACGCAGGTGGTGGGCATTGACGTGGGCCACGGCCAGTTGCATCCGCGGCTGGCCACCGACGCGCGGGTGCAGTTTCACGAGGGCGTGAATGCGCGTGATGTCAGCGCTTCGGCATTCGCGCAGGAGCACGCCGAGCACTCGTTCGATGTGGTGGTGGGCGACTTGTCGTTCATTTCGCTCACGCTGGTGCTGCCCACACTGGTGCGCTACCTGGCGACCGGCGGCGAGTTGCTGGTGCTGGTCAAGCCGCAGTTCGAACTGCAACCCGAGCACATCGGCAAGGGCGGCATCGTCAAGGACCCGCGCAGCTTCGTCGACGTCGAAACCCGCATCCGCAAAGCCTGCCGCGAACACCGGTTGGCGGTGCGCAGTTACTTCCTGAGCCCGATCACCGGAGGCGGCCACGGCAGCACCGCGGGCAACACCGAATTCTTCGTCTGGGCACAACCAGCACCTGCACCATGAGCCAGAAACTTCCACTGAGCCTCGAGTTCTTTCCGCCCAAGACCCCTGAGGGTGCGGTCAAGCTGCGCTCAGTGCGCCAGCAGCTGTATGCGCTGAGACCCGGCTACTGCTCGGTCACCTACGGCGCGGGCGGCAGTACGCAAGACGGCACGCTGACGGCGGTGCGTGAAATCGTGGCCGAGGGCGTCGATGCAGCGCCGCATTTTTCGTGCATCGGCGCGAGCACGTCGCGTGTGCGCGAACAGCTGCGCGAGTTCAAGGACGCCGGGCTGCGACGCATCGTGGCGCTGCGGGGTGACTTGCCCAGCGGCTACGGCCAGTTCGGCGAATTCCGTTTTGCCAGCGAGCTGGTCGCCTTCATCCGCCAGGAAACCCGCGACCACTTTCACATCGAAGTCGCGGCCTATCCCGAGATGCACCCGCAGGCCCGATCGCCGCAGGCTGATCTGCAGGCCTATGCGGCCAAGGTGAAGGCGGGTGCAAATGGCGCGATCACGCAAATGTTCTTCAACTCGGACGCGTACTTTCGCTTCGTGGACGAGGCCCATGCGCTGGGCGCAGACATTCCGGTGGTGCCCGGGATCATGCCCATCACCAACGCCAGCGGGATCATGCGTTTTGCCGACAGCTGCGGCACCGAAATCCCGCGCTGGATGCGATTGCGTCTGATGGGCTTTGGCGACGACACCGAATCGATCCGCGCGTTCGGGCTGGATGTCATCACCGACCTGTGTGACCAGCTGCGCACGGCGGGCGTACCGGGGCTGCATTTCTACACAATGAACCAATCGGCTGCAGTGCTCGAGATCTGTCGGCGCCTCGGTTTGTGAGGACACGTTCGTCGCGAGTTCCTGGGGCGATCCAGCACCACGGATTGCTGGCTCGGTGAGGGTCAAAATGGGCCGCGCGCCTGAAGGAACTG
This sequence comes from Burkholderiales bacterium, assembly GCA_947372225.1. Lineage (GTDB taxonomy): Bacteria > Pseudomonadota > Gammaproteobacteria > Burkholderiales > Burkholderiaceae_C > PBB1. Next base: position 16,429 of record CANBSV010000041.1, read on the forward strand.
CATGTCGCTCGTCCCACCCTACATCGCCCCGGCCCACTTCACGGATCCTGATGCCGCGCTGCAACAAGTCGAGCGCATCTACGACGCCGGCGTGCAGCACCTGCGTGAAGCGTTGCGACGATTCGTCAACGGCGACGTGCCTGCGACGCGAGTTCGTGCGTGTTACCCGTTGGTTCGCGTGCACACGAAAACTGCAACCGGCAGCGACTCGCGGCTGAGTTACGGCTTCGTTGCCAGGCCGGGCAGCTACGAAACGACCCTCACGCGACCGGACCTGTTCGGCAGTTATTACCGGATGCAGTTCGACTTGCTGCTGCGCAACCACCAGGTGTCGATCGAGATCGGGACCAGTTCTCAGCCCATTGCGCTGCACTTCGCGATGGCAGAGAACGAACATCTGGAAGGTTCGCTCACGCCCGAACGCCGGCTGTTGATGCGCGAGCTCTTCGACCTGCCCGATCTGGCGGCGATGGACGACGGCATCGCCAACGGCACCCATGAACCTGAGCCTGGCGGGGCGCTGCCGCTGTCACTGTTCACCGCCCCGCGCGTGGATTACTCGCTGCACCGGCTGCGGCACTACACCGGCACCGTGCCCGAGCATTTCCAGAACTTCGTGCTGTTCACGAATTACCAGTTCTACATCGATGAATTCGTGCGAGTGGGTCATGCGGCGATGCAGGATGCGCGAAGCGAGTACTGTGCCTTCATCGAGCCCGGCGATGTGATCACCCGCCGGCGTGACCTGCCCAAGCAGCCGGGCGACGAACTCGGTGTGCCGCCGCCGCGTCAGCCGCAAATGCCTGCCTACCACCTCCGGCGTGAAGACGGTGCTGGCATCACCCTGGTGAACATAGGCGTCGGTCCGGCCAATGCCAAGACCATCACCGACCACATCGCCGTGTTGCGTCCTCATGTGTGGGTCATGCTCGGGCACTGCGCAGGGCTGCGCAACTCGCAACAGCTCGGCGACTATGTGCTGGCGCACGGCTATGTACGCGAAGACCACGTCCTCGATGAAGACCTGCCGCTGTGGGTGCCCATCCCACCGCTCGCCGAGGTTCAGGTGGCATTGGAGGCGGCGGTCGCAGACGTGACGCAGCTCCACGGATTCGAGCTCAAACGCATCATGCGCACGGGCACCGTGGCGAGCACGGACAACCGCAATTGGGAGCTGCTGCCGTCGCGTCACGTGGCCAACACACCCGAGCGGCGCTTCAGCCAGAGTCGCGCCGTCGCTCTTGACATGGAAAGTGCCACGATTGCGGCCAACGGCTTTCGCTTTCGGGTGCCCTATGGCACGCTGCTGTGTGTGAGTGATAAGCCGTTGCACGGTGAGATCAAGCTGCCCGGCATGGCCAATCAGTTTTACCGTGAACGGGTCGATCAACACCTGCGCATTGGCATGCGCGCCCTCGAGATCCTGCGCGAGCAGAGCGTTGGCCAACTGCACAGCCGCAAGCTTCGTGGCTTTGCGGAGGTTGCATTTCAGTGAATGACGCGGATCGCATCCTGGTCCAAGCGGCTGACGCACCGCTCATTGAACTGCAGGCTGTCACCAAGCGCTACAGCCGGGGCACGCTGGCCTTGCAGGACGTCTCGCTAAGGGTAGGCGCAAACGAATTCGTCTCGCTGCTCGGTCCCTCAGGATGCGGGAAAAGCACAGTGCTGCGGCTGATCGCCGGGCTGGACACACCCAGCGAGGGTCGCATCCGTTCTCCAGCACTGGCAACGCACACCGCTTCGGCGGACACGGCATTCGTGTTCCAGGACGCCACCTTGATGCCGTGGGCCAGCGTCTTTGACAACGTCTGGTTGCCCTTGAGGCTCGCAGGGCAGTCGAGGCCCGTTGCCACTGCCAGCGTGCGGCGGGCGATCGGCTCGGTCGGACTTGCCGAATTTGAGACCGCCTATCCCGCGGAGTTGTCGGGGGGCATGCGCATGCGAACGTCCATCGCACGCGCACTGGTCACGCAGCCACGGGTGTTGTTGATGGACGAACCATTTGCGGCTCTCGACGAGATCACCCGCCAACGCCTGAACGCCGACCTGCTGGCCTGGTGGCAAGCCGCGGGCCTGGCGGTTCTGTTCGTCACCCACAGCGTTTTCGAAGCGGTTTTCCTCAGCCAGCGCATCTTGGTCATGAGCCCTAGGCCGGGGCGGGTGTCGGCTGAAATCCGAATCGACGAGCCGATCCCGCGCACGCCGCAATTTCGCACCTCTGTGGGCTACGCGCAGGCCTGCCGCGAAGTCTCGCAAGCGCTAGAGGCGGCGCACGCTTGCGACGGCAGCAGTTCATGAGCAGGCCTGGCGAAGTCACGCCAACACCTTCGCGTACATCGCGCTGGATACCCGCCTTGTCGTTGCTGGGGTGGCTACTGGCCTGGGAAGCTCTGGTGCGAATGGCGGACATCCCGCGCTACACACTGCCCGCGCCCAGTCTGGTTCTGCAAACGCTGGCGGCCAACTTCGGCTCGCTGGCCGAGAGTTGGTGGTTCACGCTGAAGATCACCCTGGGGGCACTTTCGCTGGCGGTGATGGGCGGCGTGCTGACCGCCGCCGTGTTCACCCTTTCAGCAGGTCTCGAAGCAGTGCTGCTGCCGGTGGCTGTGGTGCTGCAGGTCACGCCGATCGTTGCCATCGCGCCGCTGATGCTGATCTACATCGAGAGCACCACCGCCGCATTGCTGTTGTGCGCCTGGATCGTGGCGTTCTTTCCGATTCTGTCGAACACCGTGATGGGACTGCGAGCGGCGGATCCGTTGCTTGGTGATCTGTTCACTCTGAGCAGAGCGACAAGAATGCAGCGGCTGCGCTTGCTGCTGTTGCCCAGCGCACTACCGTATTTCTTGGCGGGGCTGAAGGTCTCCGGTGGGCTCAGCTTGATCGGCGCGGTGACGGCCGAGATGGTGGCAGGTGCTGCCGGCCGGGAAACGGGCCTAGCCTCGCGAATCCTGGAGGCGAGTTTCCGCACCGAGACGCCGAAAATGTTTGCCGCCTTGCTACTGCTGGTGCTGACCGGACTGATGATCCATGCGGCTGCAAATCTTTTGTCCCGTCACCTGCTCGCTGGGTGGCACGCCACCGAGCAACCGGTGAGTCGGTCGCGCGCCGGCGCATGACACGGCGCTCACACAGCCCTACCGGTTTGAGTTCGAGGAGAACCATGGTGTCTATTGCCCGCAACCTCGCAAGGCTTCTGCTTTTGATTTTTTGCTGCATCCCTGCTGCAGCGCAGTGTCAGGACAAAGTTCGCTTCGCGACCAACTGGAAGGCACAGGCCGCACACGGCGGTTTCTATCAAGCGATCGCCGACGGCACCTACAAGCGATTTGGCCTCGAAGTGACCTTGGTTCAAGGCGGGCCACAAGTGAACAATCGCCCGCTTTTGCCTGCGGGTCGGATTGACTTTCTGATGACTGGCAATCTCTTGCACAGTTTTGACAACGTCAAAAACGGCATTCCAACGATTGTTGTGGCGGGGATTTTTCAAAAAGACCCGCAGGCGCTGATTGCGCACCCCGGGCAGGGCTATGAGCAGTTTGCCTCGATGAAATCAGCCCCCATGACTTTGATCGCGAAGGATGCCCAGTTCAGTTGGTGGCAGTGGCTCAAGGCCACCCACGGTTTTCGCGACGATTCGCTCAAACCCTACAACTACAACCTCGGCCCCTTCTTGGCGAACTCCAAAGCCGTGCAGCAGGGCTATTCGGTGGCGGAGCCCATCTATGTTCAAAACCAGGGGCATTTCAAGCCCGTCGTGCACCTGCTGGCCGATCATGGTTTCAGTACCTACTCAACGCTGATCGAGACGAGAGTCGACACCGTGGCGAATCGGCCGGACTTGGTACAACGGTTTGTCGATGCTTCGATCATCGGCTGGGTCAACTATCTCTACGGCGACCGACGTGGGGCAAATGAGCTGATGCGACGAGACAATCCCGAGATGACTGATTCGGAGCTGGAGGCGTCTGTGGCTCTGATGAAGCAGCAAGGCATCGTTGATTCGGGAGACTCACTTTCCAAAGGTTTAGGCGCCATGAACCCGGAGCGGATCCGCGATTTTTATGACCAGATGGTTCACGCGGGGCTCTACCAGACTGGGGATGTCGATCTCGGCAAAGTGGCTACTTTGCAGTTTGTAAATCGCGCGGTCGGAATTGATCTCAAGAGCAAGCTTATTGCTCGGTAGCGCCGGCCCATTCGTGAGTCAGCGCTAGCGGTCCTGTTGGCGCCCCTGATTGGGGCTTGTACCACTTGAGCGCGTTCGACTTCAGGTCGATAACCTATGAAAGCTTCTGGCGTAAACCCATGCAGTTGGAGCCCTCCTCCCAATCCGTAGTCACCGCGACGCAGCCCGCAGCGTCATCTCATCCCCGTTTGTCTAGACCACTGGCAGATCTTTCTGCTTGGGTGGGTTGGCTGCGCGAAGCGGAGATTCCCGTGAAATCGGAAACCGCCGAAGCGCTCGAGGTCATGCGTGAGCATGAGGACAACGTAGACGCCAACTTGATTGGCGAGATGATTGGCGATGATCCGCTGATGACGCTGAAGGTTCTGGCATTTGGGTCCAAAAACCGTCCGGCTCGGTTGGTTACACAGCCTGAGACTGTGACCTCGACATTGGTGCTCATGGGCATTTCGCCCTTTTTCCGGTTTTTCGGGGCACAACCTACGCTCGAATCACTCCTCCACGATCGGCCGGACGCGTTGGCCGGATTGAATCAAGTGTTGCGGCGTGCGACTCGGGCCGCCAATTTCGCGCTGGCGTTCGCAGTACACAGGTTGGACCCAGACGCGGCGGTCATACATCAAGCCGCCCTCCTTCACGACTTCGGCGAACTTCTTTTGTGGTGCCATGCGCCGGATCTTGCTCTCGAGATCCAAGCCGCTCAACGGCTGGACAGCACGCTGCGATCAAAAGTCGTGCAAAAGCGTGTGTTGAACGTAGATGTCGAAGAACTCCAACATGCACTCATGCAGGATTGGCATCTTCCGGAGCTCCTCGTCCATATTTCCGATGCCCGTCACGCTCATCACCCCAACGTGCAGTGCGTGTCTCTGGGTGTGCGAATCGCGAGGCACACGGCGCTCAGTTGGGACAACGCAGCGGTGCCCGACGATGTTGCAGAAGTTGGGCAGCTGCTTAATTTATCGACAAGCGCAACGATGAGTTTGTTACGCGGCCTCGAGCTATAGGTCTCGTCATTTCGGGCCAAGCAGAAATCTTCAGGCAGTAATTG
>CANBSV010000042.1 GCA_947372225.1 Burkholderiales bacterium
CCTGAGCGGCCTGCTCGGGCAAACCCTTGGCCTATGATGCTTGACCATGCTCGAACAACGCATACAGCAACAGTTTTTTGAAAGCGCCGACCTCAAATACGCCGCCGCCGAGCCCCTGAGCAAGCCGATTGCCGAGGCGGTCGAAGCGGTGCTGGGCAGCATCACGGCCGGTGGCAAGGTGCTGGCCTGCGGCAATGGCGGCTCGGCCGCCGACGCCCAACACTTCGCCGCCGAGCTGGTCGGCCGCTTCGAGCGCGAGCGCCCCGGTTTGGCGGCCATGGCGCTGACCACCGACAGCTCCATCCTCACGGCGATCGGGAACGATTACGACTTTGCCTCGATCTACTCCAAGCAGGTGCAAGCCATCGGCCAGCCCGGCGACGTGCTGATCGCGATCAGCACCAGCGGCAATTCGGCCAATGTGCTGGCCGCGGTCGAAGCCGCACACGCGAAGGACATGACGGTGGTGGCACTTACGGGTCGCACCGGCGGGCGCTTGAGCGAATTGCTGACCGACACCGACGTGCACATTGCGGTGCCTCACGACCGCACTGCGCGCATCCAGGAAGTTCACTTGTTGGCGCTGCATTGCCTTTGCGATGCGGTCGATTTCCAGCTACTCGGAGACCAGGAATGACCATGCAGACTCATCGATTGACCCGGCTGTGCAGCGTGGTGCTGCTGTCTTTGGCGGCGGCGGGTTCGCTCACCGCGTGTTTTCCACTGGTGCTCGGCGGGGCCGTTGTGGGTGGCACGGTGGTGTTGACCGATCGGCGCACCACCGGCTCGCAAGTCGAGGACGAGGGCATCGAGCTCAAGGCCTCCAACCGCCTGCATGATGTGCTTGCACCCGCCCGAGGCCGCATCAGCGTGGTCAGTTACAACCAGTTGGTGCTGGTCACCGGCGAGGTGACCACCGAGGCCGATCGTCAACTGGTCGAGCAGACCGTTTCTCGCGTCGAAAAGGTGCGCTCGCTCGTCAACGAGGTGTCTGTGGTGGCCTCGTTGTCGGACTCGACTTTGGGCTCCGAGACGCTGCTGACCAGCCGCGTCAAGGCCGCGCTGGTCGATTCGAAGGATCCGCTGGCCAACGCCGTCAAGGTGGTGTCCGAGCGCGGCACGGTCTACCTGATGGGACGCCTGACCGAGCGCGAGGCGCTCAATGCCGTCGAAGCCGTGCGCGGCGTGAGCGGCGTGCAAAAGGTGGTGCGCGTGTTCGAGATCATCAGCGAGGCAGAACTGTCCGCGTTGAAGTCCGGAACCACTCCGAAGTGAGCGGCGTGCGGCTCAGCGCAGCCGCTTGATCAGGCTCGAGGTGTCGCAGCGACCGCCGCCTGCGGCTTGAACCTCGGCATAGAACCGGTCCACCAGTTCGGTCACTGGCAGTTGCGCGCCGTTGCGCCCGGCCTCGTTCAGCACCAGTCCGAGGTCCTTGCGCATCCAGTCGACGGCAAAGCCGAAGTCGAACTCGCCGTCGACCATGGTGGGGCCGCGCTGGTCCATCTGCCAGCTTTGCGCGGCGCCCTTGCCCAGCACGCCGAGCACGGCCTTCATGTCGAGCCCGGCCCGCTCGCCAAACGCGATGGCTTCTGACAGTCCTTGCAGCAGACCGGCGATGGCAACCTGGTTGACCATCTTCGCCAGTTGGCCCGCACCGCTCGCTCCCAGCAGCGTGAAGGCCTTGGCGTAAGCCATCGCGATGGGCCGCGCCCGAGCGAATGCCTGCGCGTCGCCGCCGCACATGACGGTGAGCGAGCCGTTGAGCGCGCCCAGGTTGCCGCCTGACACCGGCGCGTCGATGAACTGCAATCCGCGCGACACGGCCGCTGCGCTCAGTTCCCGGGCCAGCGACGCCGAAGCCGTGGTGTGGTCCACGAACACCGAGCCGACGGCCATGCCCGCGAAAGCGCCATCGGCGCCCACCGTCACTTCGCGCAGGTCGTCGTCGTTGCCCACGCAGGCGAACACGAAGGTCGCGCCCGACGCCGCCTCGCGCGCGGTGGCCGCCAGCGTGCCGCCATGTTCGGCCACCCAGGCTTCGGCCTTGGCACGGCTGCGGTTGTAAACGGTGACGCGGTGGCCTGCACGAGCCAGGTGGGCCGCCATCGGATGCCCCATCACCCCCAGGCCTATGAAGGCCACATGCGCCGGATCGATGGGGTCGTAGGGACGCACGCCCACGCAGTGGGTGCTCACACTCTCAGACGATCTGAAGGTGTTCGGTACCCGCGGCGAGGTCGGTGTTTTTCGCGCGATGGCTGTTGAGCTTGATCTGCAGCCGAAGGTCGTTGACCGAATCGGCATTGCGGATCGCGTCCTGGTAGGTGATCGAATGGCTTTCGTACAGGTCGAACAGGGCCTGGTCGAAGGTCTGCATGCCCATCTCGCGCGAGCGCTTCATGATTTCTTTGACCTCGGTCACTTCGCCCTTGAAGATCAGGTCGGAAATCAGCGGCGAATTGAGCATGACCTCGATGGCGGCCACGCGGCCGGTGCCTTCCTGGCGCGGCATCAGTCGTTGCGACACCAGTGCCTTGAGGTTGAGCGACAAGTCCATCAGCAACTGCGATCGTCGCTCTTCAGGGAAAAAGTTGATGATGCGGTCGAGCGCCTGATTGGCGCTGTTCGCATGCAGTGTGGCCATGCACAGGTGGCCTGTCTCGGCAAAGGCCACCGCGTGTTCCATGGTCTCGCGGTCGCGAATCTCGCCCATCAGGATCACGTCCGGTGCCTGGCGCAGCGTGTTCTTCAGCGCGATGCCCCAGTCGTCGGTGTCGATGCCCACTTCGCGCTGGGTCACGATGCAGTTCTTGTGCGGGTGCACGAACTCCACCGGGTCTTCGATGGTGATGATGTGCCCGTAAGAGTTTTCGTTGCGGTGGTTGACCATCGCCGCCAGCGAAGTGCTCTTGCCCGAACCGGTGGCGCCCACGAAGATCACCAGACCGCGCTTGGTCATCGCCACGTCCTTGAGCACTTCCGGCAGGTGCAACCCATCGAGGGTCGGCAGGTCCTTGGGGATGGTTCTCAGCACCAGACCCACGCTGCCTTGCTGCACGAAGGCGTTGATCCGGAAGCGCCCGATGCCTTGCGGCGAGATCGCGAAGTTGCACTCCTTGGAGCGCTCGAACTCGCCGGCCTGCTTGTCGTTCATGATGGATCGTGCCAACGCCAAGGTGTGCAGGCCCGTCAGCGGTTGAGGCGACACCTTGGTGATCTTGCCGTCGACCTTGATCGCGGGTGGGAAGTCGCAAGTCAGGAACAGATCCGAGCCGCCGCGCGACACCATGAGGCGCAGCAAGTCGTTGATGAATTTCGAGGCCTGGTCGCGTTCCATGTGGGTTTCCTTGGTCTGTGCTGACAGCCGGCGACTTCAGGGGCGCTGTCAGCCCGGGAAGTTTTCGGGGAACTTCGCTTTGGCGCGCGCCTCGACCGGCGCGACCACATTGCGCCGCACCAGATCCGCCAGGTTCTGGTCGAGCGTTTGCATGCCCATGGTGTTGCCGGTCTGGATGGCCGAGTACATCTGGGCAATCTTGCTTTCCCGGATCAGGTTCCGGATGGCCGGCGTGCCGAGCATGATTTCGTGGGCGGCAACGCGACCACTGCCGTCTTTGGTTTTGCACAGCGTTTGCGAGATCACGCCGATCAGCGACTCCGACAACATGGCGCGGACCATGTCCTTTTCGGCCGCCGGAAAGACGTCGACGATGCGGTCGATGGTCTTGGCCGCGCTCGAGGTATGCAGCGTGCCGAACACCAGGTGGCAGGTCTCGGCGGCGGTGAGCGCCAGCAGGATGGTCTCGAGGTCGCGCATTTCGCCCACCAGGATGGCGTCCGGGTCTTCACGCAGTGCCGAGCGCAGGGCGTTCGAAAAACTCAGTGTGTGCGGACCCACCTCGCGCTGGTTGATCAGGCACTTCTTGGACTCGTGCACGAACTCGATCGGGTCTTCGACCGTGAGCACGTGGCCGTACTCGTTTTCGTTGAGGTGGTTGACCATCGCGGCCAACGTGGTCGACTTGCCCGAGCCGGTCGGGCCGGTGACCAGTACCAGCCCGCGCGGGCGCAAGGCAAGTTCGGCGAACACCTTGGGCGCGTTGAGCTGCTCCAGCGTGAGGATCTTCGAGGGAATCGTGCGGAACACCGCGCCGGCGCCGCGGTTGTGGTTGAAGGCATTGACGCGAAAGCGCGCCAGACCCTGGATCTCGAAGGAGAAGTCACATTCGAGCAGTTCCTCGTAAACCTTGCGCTGCGAGTCGTTCATGATGTCGTAGACCATGTCGTGCACATCCTTGTGCTCGAGTGGTTCGACATTGATGCGACGCACATCGCCGTGCACCCGGATCATCGGCGGCAAACCCGCTGACAGGTGCAAGTCGGAGGCCTTGTTCTTGACCGAAAACGCCAGCAGTTGGGAGATGTCCATGGGGCTCGCTCAGGGTGCGTGTGCGACGCGCTCACCATGGCGCCAAGGCGTCTGGGGCTGCGTTCGGTGGCGGATACTCGCGCTGATTATGGCGATGATCGAAAACAACTTGCACAAAGTGCACCAACGTATCGCCATCGCGTGCGTTGCAGCGGGGCGGCTTGAGCAAAGCGTCACGTTGCTGGTGGTTGGCAAGACATTTCCTTCGGCCGACTTGCGCGCCGCCTTCGACGCCGGTGCGCGCTGCTTCGGCGAAAACTACGTGGCCGAGGCGCTTGACAAGATCAATGTGCTTGGCGACTTGCGTGAGCGTATCCAGTGGCATCTGATCGGTCCGCTGCAAGCGAACAAGACGCGGGCCGTGGCCGAGCACTTTGACTGGGTGCACTCGATTGACCGGTTGAAGGTCGCGCAGCGTCTGAGCGAGCAGCGCCCGGCGCATCTGCCGCCGTTGCAGCTGTGTTTGCAGGTCAACATCAGCGGCGAGGCCAGCAAGTCGGGCCTGGGCGTCGACGATGTGCCCGACGTCGCGCGTGCGGTGGCGTCGCTGCCGCGCGTCAGGTTGCGAGGTTTGATGTCCGTTCCTGCGCCGGCGACAGACCCGGCAGCACAACGCGAGCCGCACGCCCGGCTGCGCGAGTTGTTGACGCAACTGCAGCAGCAAGGCCTGGCGCTTGATACGTTGTCGATGGGCATGACCGGCGACCTGGAGGCGGCCATCGCCGAAGGCTCGACGATCGTGCGCGTGGGCACGGCGATCTTCGGGGCGCGCTGAGTCGCCGCCCGCCCCTCGATCGCCATCCGTGCGACAGTTCTTCCCCTCACCTGACCGCAGACCCCGCCCATGCCCAAGCTGATTGCCGCTCTTGTTTTCGTCGCCCTGCTCGTGGCCGCCTACTTTGCGCTGGTGCTCAACTGGAGCTACTCGACCGGCGAACGCGCCGGCTGGCTGCAGAAGTTCTCGCACAAGGGCTTCGTGTGCAAGACGTGGGAGGGCGAACTGGCCCTGGTATCGCTGCCCGGCAGTTCTGTCGAGAAGTTTTTCTTCACGGTGCGCGATGAGGCGGTGGCTGCGAAGGTCTCTGCGGCGATGGGCAAGCGGGTGAGCCTGCATTACGAAGAAAAGGTCGGGCTGCCCACCAGCTGCTTCGGTGACACGCGCTACTACGTCACCGATGTGACCGCCACCGCCGACATCCCGATCGGCCCCGGCGTGGTCGTGCCCACGACACCTGCCGCCCCGGCGGCCTCCGCACCGTGACGTCGGGGGCGCCCGTGATCGCCTTCATCGGCGGCGGCAACATGGCCAGTGCGCTGATCGGCGGGCTGATGCGCAACGGCTGGTCGGCCGCGGCCATCCAGGTCATCGAGCCGCTGGCCGAGCAGCGCGAGGCGCTGCGAGGACGCTTTGGCATCGAGGCCTTGCCGGCCGCGGACGCTCAGCTGGCCAGGGCGGGGTGCGTGGTCTGGGCTGTCAAGCCGCAGTTGTTTCAGTCGGCCGCCGAACCCTGCGCGCGCTGGGTGGGCGGCGCGCTGCACCTGAGTGTGATGGCGGGCATACGCAGCGACTGCATCGCCCGCGTGACCGGCAGCGAGCGCGTGGTGCGCGCCATGCCCAACACGCCGGCACTGATAGGCGAGGGCATGACCGGACTGTTTGCACGGGCGGCCGTGAGCGCTGCCGGGCGCGCCGAGATCGAACAGCTGCTCATGCCCACCGGCCAGTTGCTGTGGGTCGATCTCGAAGAGCAACTCGACGCGGTCACCGCGCTGTCGGGTTCCGGTCCGGCCTACGTGTTCTATTTGCTCGAAGCCTTGATCCAGTCCGGCATCGAAATGGGCCTGAGCGAAGCCGCATCCCGCAGGCTTGCGATCGCCACCGTGGGCGGCGCCAATTCGCTGGCCCGCGATTCGGCCGATGCGCCCGAGCAGCTGCGCGCGCGTGTCACCTCCAAGGGTGGCACCACCCATGCTGCCATCAGCTCGCTCGAGGCCGATGGCGTGAAAGCGTCCTTCGTGCGTGCGCTCAAGGCGGCCCAGCGGCGCGCCCGCGAGTTGGGCGACGAGTTCGGCGGCTGAGTCGCGCTGCGGGCGCGGGCCCGGTCAGCCCAGCGCGCGCCAGGCGGCGTCGGTCGCAGCCCCGGCAAACACCGCCAGTCCCAGCCAGTGGTTGAGCCGGAAGGCGCGAAAGCAGCCCTCGCGCGAGCGATCCTTGATCAGCGTGTGGTGCCACGCCGCCATGCCGGCGGCCACCGCGATGCCGGCAAAGTACGCCGCGCCGAGATCCAGCTGCGCACCCGCTGCCGCCCACACGATCAGGTAGACGGCATAAAACGCCATCACCGCGGCCACATCAAAGCGCCCCAGCGTGATGGCCGAGGTGCGCATGCCGATCTTCAGGTCGTCGTCGCGGTCGACCATGGCGTATTCGGTGTCATAGGCCAGCACCCAGAACAGGTTGCCCGCCAGCAGGACCCACGCCAGCGCCGGTACTTCGCCGCGCACCGCCGCGAACGCCATCGGGATGCCGAAGCTGAACGCCACGCCCAGCACCGCCTGTGGCATCGAGAAAAAGCGCTTGGTGTACGGGTAGAACACCGTCACCGCCAGTGCGCCAAAGCTCCAGGCGATGGTGAGGCGGTTGGTGGTGAGCACCAGCGCGAAGGCCACGAGCGCCAGGCTCGCAGCCAGCGCCAGCGCCTCGCGCACGCTCACCGCCCCGCGCGTGATCGGCCGCTCGGCGGTGCGCTTGACGTGGCGGTCGAAGTCGCGATCGGCCACGTCGTTGACGCAGCAGCCCGCGCTGCGCATGAGCACCGTGCCCAGCGTGAACACGATCAGCAGGTGCCAGCCTGGAAACCCGCCGGCCGCCAGCCACAGCGCGGCGAGCGTCGGCCACAGCAGCAGGTAGCTGCCGGCCGGGCGGTTCCAGCGAATCAGGTCGAGGTAAAGCGCGAGCCGGGACGGCGAAGTGAGAGTCGGCATCGCACGAACGCTCGCTGCACGCTGCGCGTCAGTCGCCGATGCGCCGCTGGAACACCAGCCCGGCGTGTTCGCGCAGCGCGTGAAACTTGATCTTCGGCCAGTTGGCTTCGATCGCGCGCAGTTCGGGCGCGTACTCGACCAGCACGGTGGGCGCATCGACGGCGTCGTAGGCCACGCGGTGCGAATTGCTGTCGATGAAGCGCTTGAGCTCGCGCTCGCCACCATCGGCCTCGTCGCACGTCACCCAGCGCGCCACCTGAAAGCGGCTGGGCAGGATGCGCGCCTTGCAGCCGTATTCGTGCTCGAGACGGTGGGCCACCACTTCAAATTGCAGCTGCCCCACGGCACCCAGCAGCAGCACCGTGCCCACCACCGGGCGGAACACCTGGATCGCGCCTTCTTCGCCCAGCTGCGTGAGCCCCGCCTTGAGCTGCTTTGTCTTGAGCGGGTCGGCCACTTCCACCGAGCGGAACATCTCGGGCGCGAAGAACGGTAGCCCGGTGAACTGCAGCGCCTCGCCTTCGGTCAGCGTGTCGCCCAGCTGCAGCACGCCGTGGTTGGGAATGCCGATGATGTCGCCCGCGTAGGCCTCGTCGAGCAGCTCGCGGCGCTGGCTCAGAAAGCTCACCACGGTGTTCGGGCGCAGCTCCTTGCCCGAGCGCACGACCTTGAGCCGCATGCCGCGCTCGAAGTGGCCGCTGGCCACACGCAGAAACGCGATGCGGTCCCGGTGCGCCGGGTCCATGTTGGCCTGGATCTTGAAGACCACGCCGGTGAACTTGGCCTCGCCGGGCGTGACCTCGCGCTGAATGGCCATGCGGTGGCCCGGCGCCGGTGCCAGATCAACCAGCGCATCCAGCACCTCGCGCACGCCGAAGTTGTTGACCGCCGAGCCGAAGAACATCGGCGTTTGCCGCCCGGCCAGAAACTCCTCGCGGTCGAATGGCGGCGCCGCGTCGGTCAGCAACTCGATCTCGCCTTGCGCCTGCTCGAACTGCATGCCGAAGCGCTGCGCGTAGGCCGGGTTGTCGAGTCCGGCAAGGATCTCGTCGTTGTGGTGATCGCGGTCTTCGCCGGGGCTGAACACGCGCATTTGCTGCTCGCGCAGGTCCATCACGCCGTGAAACTGCTTGCCCATGCCCACCGGCCAGGTGAACGGCACGACTTCCATGCCGAGCTCGCGCTCGATCTCGTCCATCAGCGCCAGCGGGTCCTTGACCTCGCGGTCCATCTTGTTGACGAAGGTGAGGATCGGCGTGTTGCGCGCACGGCAGACCTGCAGCAGTCGGCGCGTCTGCGGCTCGACGCCGTTGGCCGCGTCGATCACCATCAGCGCAGCGTCCACCGCAGTCAGCACGCGGTAGGTGTCTTCGGAGAAGTCCTGGTGGCCGGGCGTGTCGAGCAGGTTGATCACGCAGTCGCGGTACTCCATCTGCATCACGCTCGATGCCACCGAAATGCCGCGCTGCTTTTCGATCTCCATCCAGTCGGACGTGGCGTGACGTGTGGCCTTGCGCGCCTTGACGCTGCCGGCGATCTGGATCGCGCCGGAGAACAGCAGCAGCTTTTCGGTCAGCGTGGTCTTGCCGGCGTCCGGGTGGGAAATGATCGCGAAGGTGCGGCGGCGCCGGACTTCCTTGTCGAGCACGGTCGATGGGGGGGCGGTGGACATGGGGCGGCGCAGACCCGCTCAGGGCTGCGGCTCGTGAAAACCGCGATTATCGAGGCTGGCCCGGTGCCACGCGCAGCCATCGCGGCATCTGCGCGCGTGGCTCGACGGCGCTCACGACAGCCGCCGCACGCCGTTGAGCGGACAGGCATAGATCGCATTGCGCAGCGCAGCGATCGCCTCGTAGCGCGTGAAGCTGCGCCGCCAGGCCAGCACGATGCGCCGGGTCGGCACCGGATCGGCGAACTCGATATAGGTGACATGGCGCTCCGGCTCGACCGGCACGCTGAGTTGCGGCACCACCGTCACGCCCATGCCCGCGGCGACCATGTACTTGATGGTCTCGAGCGACGAGCCCTCGAAGCTCTTGCGAATGCCCTCGGCGTTGGTCGAGAAGCCGGCGTACTCGGGACACACCTCGAGCACGTGGTCGCGAAAGCAGTGGCCGGTGCCCAGCAGCAGCATGGTCTCGTTTTTCAGCTCCTCGGCGCTGATGCGTTCGCGGCTGGCCAGCGGGTGCTGTTTGGGCACGGCGATCTGGAACGGCTCGTCGTACAGCGCGGCGGTGGCCAGCCCGGCGTCCGGAAACGGCTCGGCCAGCACGGCAGCGTCGATCTCGCTGGCGCGCAGCATCTCGAGCAGCTTGACGGTGAAGTTCTCCTGCAGGATCAACGGCATCTGCGGCACACGGTCGATCGACTGGCGCACCAGGTCGGGCAGCAGGTACGGGGCGATGGTGTAGATCACGCCCAGGCGCAGCGGGCCCGACAGCGGGTTTTTGCCGTGACGCGCGATCTCCTTGATGCCGGCGGCCTGCTCGAGGACCAGGTGCGCCTGGTGCACGATTTCCTGACCCAGCGGCGTGACCGTGACCTCGCTCGAGCCGCGCTCGAACAGCTTCACGTCGAGCTCTTCCTCGAGCTTCTTGATGGCCACACTGAGCGTGGGCTGCGACACGAAGCACGCTTCGGCCGCTTTGCCGAAGTGCCGCTCGCGCGCCACCGCCACGAGGTATCTGAGCTCGGTCAGTGTCATGGTGTTCGGGGCTCCTGGTCAGAGGGGTCGGGCGGTTGATGCGAGCGCAATGTAGCGAAAGCGAGGGCCTTCGCGGCCGCTTCGCGGCTGGGGTTTGCCCTCAGGCCTTGAGGTAGTCGGCGCGCCCGCCCAGCCAGCGAAGCACGTGCCGCTCGGCGGCGGGCGGGTAGCGCTCGAGCATCACCGTGGCGGCCGCGCGCGCGGCGTGCAACAAGCGCAGATCATCGTTCAGATCGGCAAAGCGCAGCAGCGCCGCGCCCGACTGCCGCGCGCCCAGAAACTCGCCCGGCCCGCGGATCTCGAGGTCGCGCCGGGCGATCTCGAAACCGTCGGTGGTCTCGGCCATCGCCTTCAAGCGCGCCTTGCCCGTGTCCGACAGCGGCGAGGCGTACAGCAGCACGCAAGCGCTGGCCACCGCGCCGCGCCCCACCCGGCCGCGCAACTGGTGCAGCTGACTCAGACCAAAGCGCTCAGCGTGCTCGATCACCATCAGGCTGGCGTTGGGCACGTCCACGCCGACTTCGATCACCGTGGTGCTGACCAGCACCGAGGTCTCGCCGGCGGTGAACTTCGCCATCGCGGCGGCCTTGTCGGCCGGCTTCATGCGCCCGTGCAGCAGCGCCACGCCCACGCCGGGCAACGCTTCGGACAGCGCCTGATGCGTGTCGATCACGTTTTGCAGCTCGAGCTTGTCGGCGGCGCCGGTGCGCGATGGCGCGGCATCGCCTTCGTCAGCCGATTCCTCGATCAGCGGGCACACCCAGTACGCCTGCCTGCCCTCGGCCACCGCATCGCGGATACGCGCCACCACCGCGTCGCGCTTGCCGTGGTCGAACAGCTTGGTGACGATGGGCGTGCGCCCCGGCGGCAGCTCGTCGATGGTGCTGATGTCGAGGTCGGCGTAGACCGTCATTGCCAGCGTGCGCGGGATCGGGGTGGCGCTCATCATGAGCAGGTGGGGTTCCAACCTTGTTGGAGCCCCACCACCTCGGTGTTGATTGACGCCCGCCCCCTCCCCGGCCTTCCCCCTGGCGGGGGAGGGCCCATCTTGAATGACAAGTTTCTGGCGCAGCGCCAGCCGCTGCGCCACGCCGAAGCGGTGCTGCTCGTCGACGATGGCCAGCCCGAGCCGTGCGAACTGCACGTCGTCCTGGATCACCGCGTGTGTGCCGACGATCAGGCCTGCTTCGCCCGAGGCGATGCGTTCGAGCATCTCGCGTCGCACGCGCCCCTTGCGGCTGCCGCTCAGCCACGCAGTGGTGATGCCCAGCGGGGCCAGCCAGCCGACCAGTTTGCTGAAGTGCTGCTCGGCCAGGATCTCGGTGGGCGCCATCAAAGCGCATTGCCAGCCGTTGTGGATGGCGACGGCCGCTGCCAGCGCGGCCACCACCGTCTTGCCCGAGCCCACGTCGCCTTGCAGCAGCCGGTGCATCGGCACGGTGGCGGTGGCATCGCCGCCCACGCCGACGCGCTGCAAATCGGCGGCGATTTCTTCGACCACGCGGCGCTGCGCGGCGGTCAGGGCAAACGGCAGCGCGGCCAGCAGCTGCTCGTGCAGTCCGCCAGCGGCCACCGAAAAGCGCGGCGCGCGCTGCTCGTCGCGAGCGCGCTTGGCTTGCAGGCGCGACAGCTGTTGCGCCAGCAGCTCCTCGAACTTCAGGCGCTGCCACGCCGGGTGTTGCGGGTCTTCGATGTCGGCGAGCGGCAGGCGCGCCGGCGGCTGGTGCAGCAGCATGAGGGCATCGCGCAGCGTGGCCAGGCCGGGTGGCAGCAGTTCGGCCGGCACCGTTTCGGACAGGTCGGCGCGCTGCAGTGCCGAGCTCACTGCGCGGCGCAAATAGGCCTGCGGCAAGGCCGCGCTGGTCGGATAGACCGGTGTCAGCGCCGTGGCCAGCGGCGCATCGGCATCGACCGCCTTGAAGCCCGGGTGCACCATCTCACGCCCGAAAAAGCCACCGCGCGCCTCGCCGCGCACGCGCACGCGCTGCCCTTCGGCGAGCGTCTTCTGGTGCGAGGGGTAGAAGTGCAAAAAGCGCAGCAGCAGCGTGTCGCCGGCATCGTCGGTGAGCGTGACCAGCAGTTGCCGGCGCGCGCGCAGCTGCACCTCGCAGCGCTGCACCACACCTTCGACCTGCGCGGTGTCGCCATCGCGCACAGCGGCGATGGGTGTGAGTCGGGTCTCGTCTTCGTAGCGCAGCGGCAGGTGCAGCGCGAGGTCGATGTCGCGGCGCAGACCGAGCTTTTCCATGGCGCGCTGCGGGCCCGACGGCGCCTTGGCCTTCGCCGCGGCGGGAGCGGCGCGCTCGGTGGGGGGCGACATGCGGCTGGGCATCGGGCCATTCTCACCGCAGCCCTGGCGCGCCCTGCGTGGAACAATCCAGCCGCCCTGGCCCTGCCGATTCGACTCGCGCCAGCGACGATCGATGGCGCTTGGAGCGTACCTGCCGTGAACACCACCCCGAACGCCATCCATACGCTGTCCGACTTCGACTTCGAGCTGCCCGCCGAATTGATCGCGCAGCATCCCGCGGCCGAGCGCAGCGCCTCACGGCTGCTCGATGGCCGTGGCCCCGAGCCGGTCGACCGGGTGTTTCGCGATCTGCCCGACCTGCTCCAAAGCGGCGACCTGCTGGTGTTCAACGACACACGCGTCATCAAGGCGCGGCTGCTCGGCGTCAAGGCCACCGGCGGGCAGGTCGAAGCACTGGTCGAGCGGGTGCTGTCGAACGGCGAGGTGCTGATGCACCTGCGCGCCAGCAAGTCACCCAAGCGCGGCCAGCGCGTGCGCTTCGCGCGCAGCGTGGACGCGGCCATGGCCGGCGGCGAGGACGACAGTTTCGAGGCCGAAGTCCTCGGCCGCGCCGGCCCCGAGGACTCGCTCTTTCACCTGCGTTTTGCGTCCGAGCCGCACGCCCTGCTCGAGCGCTTCGGTCACGTGCCGCTGCCGCCGTACATCACCCACACCGATGACGCTGACGACGAACGGCGTTACCAGACGGTGTTCGCCGCGCGTCCGGGGGCGGTGGCCGCACCCACGGCCGCGCTGCATTTCGATGTGGCGCTGCTGGCCGATCTGGCCTCGCGCGGCGTCGATCACGCCCGCGTCACGCTGCATGTGGGCGCCGGCACCTTCCAGCCGGTGCGCACCGAAAACCTGGCGGAGCACCACATGCACAGCGAATGGTTTGAGGTGGGCGCCGAGGCGGTCGACGCGGTGGCGCGCACCCGCGAGCGCGGTGGGCGTGTGGTGGCGGTGGGCACCACCAGTTTGCGCGCGCTCGAATCTGCAGCGCGCGGTGGCGAGCTGCGCGCGGGCACGGGAGACACCGACATCTTCATCACCCCCGGTTTTCGCTTCCGGGTCGTCGATGCGCTGGTCACCAACTTCCACCTGCCTTGCAGCACGCTGATGATGCTGGTCAGCGCGCTGGCCGGCCATGCCCATGTGATGAGCCTGTACCGCCACGCGATCGCCGAGCGCTATCGCTTTTTCAGCTACGGCGACGCGATGCTGCTGCAGGCCACGCCCGGCTCGCTGGCGCCGCGCGGCTGAGCCGGCGCCGGTTCAGTCGGCGTCGGTGTCCTTCGGGGGTGCAGCGCCCGTGGGCGTGTCGCTCACCGGGCAGCGCACCTCGCCGCACAGCCGCTCGCAAAACGCGCAGTGCGGCATCGGCAGCCACTGCGGGATCCGGTAGAAGCGGCGGTTGATCTCGGCCAGGACCCCTCGCCGGAAGGCCTCGTACCGGAAGCCCTTGCCTTCGACCGCGTAGAACGTGAGCGCGTCTTGCTTGTAGGTCAGCAGCTCGATTGAATCGAAGTACGGGCGGTACGTCTCCAGGTTGAACGGCGCGGTGTGGATGATGCGGATCGTGCGTCCCTGGTACACGCTGAAGTCGACGAGCTGATCGTCTTGCCGCGAGTGGTGCCGCCCGACGCCGAACACCGGCACGTAGCGGCGCAGCGCGTAACCGTAGGTCGATGCCGGCGTGAACGCATTGGCCATCAGCACGACGCCGGGCGCGTCGACCTGCTGGAGCATTTCGGCGGTCTTCACGCTGCGCACCAGGCCCTCGTAGTACTTGGTGTGCTGCCAGCGGTCGAGCGGTGTGAGTGCCACGCCGGCCACCGCGATCAGGTGCAGCCCTGTCAGCACCGCCAGACCGATCGCGCAGGCTTTCAGGCGATGCGCCGGCAGCGCGAACGCGAGCAGCGCAAAGCCGAACGGATAGAACGACAGCACCCAGTGCAGCCCGACGATCTTCAGCGCCGACAGCAGCGCAAAGAAGCCCAGCGGCACCAGCACCAGACATCCCAGCAGCCGCTGCGAGGCGATGGCCGCGCGCACATCGGTGCGGTGCTTCCAGCTCGCCCACACCGCCACCGGCGAGATCAGGTAGACCATCATCCCGACGAAGGTGGCCGGCTTGGCCCAGCTGAACTTCTCGCCCGAGTTGCGGTTGATCAGATTGAACATGATGTTCGACCAGCAGTGGTCCATGTTCCACGCGAGATTGATCAGCGGGCCGGGCAGCGCGCACAGCAGCATCAGCGCAAAGGCGCCCAGCCGCTCGCGCCGCCACAGCGCGAAGTGCACCAGATAGGCCAGCCCCAGCACCACCGCGAAGTACTTTGACAGGAACGCCGCGCCAAGAAACAGGCCCGACAACGCGTACAGGCCCCAGGCGCGCGCGTCGAGCGCGGTGCGCCGGTCGGCCAGCAGCAGGCAACACGCCGAGGCCATCGACCAGTAGATCAGCGGCGTGTCGGTGGTGATCAGCACGCTCAGCCAGTTGATCGGCGCCAGCCAGAACAGCAGCACCGCCCAGGCCGCGCGCGTGCGGTTCACCGCTGAAAACGCCCACCACAGCATCGCGCCCATCGCCGTGGGCAGCAGCACCACCGGCAGGCGGATGGCCCACGTCGTGTCGCCCAGCAGGTAGCGCATCGCGGCGATCAACCAGCCCACCATCGGCGGGTGGTCCGAGTAGCCCCAGGCCGGGTAGACGCCCCACCAGTAGAAGAACGCCTCGTCGCCGCTGATCGGTAGCGCGATCGAGATCCACAGCCGCAGCGCCAGCGCGGCCAGGCCGATGCTCCACAGCCAGCGCGGCAGCGAGGGCGACATCGCTGCCGTGGAGTGGTGGACCGGTGGCGATGTGGGCATGGGTTCGGGGGGTGACGGGTGACAGCCCCTGGGCGCGACATCGCGTTCGGGGGGTCCGGCCGGCGCCGAGGATAACGCCGCGCCTGTGTCCATCGCGATGCCGCCGGCCGTGCGCGACAACGCGCCACGTGACAATCGCCGCATGCTGAATTTCGAGTTGCTCACCACCGAAGGACCGGCGCGCCGCGGCCGCCTGACGCTCAACCACGGGGTCGTCGAGACCCCGGTCTTCATGCCCGTGGGCACCTACGGCACCGTCAAGGGCGTGATGCCCAGCGCGCTCGAGACCATGGGCGCGCAGATCATCCTGGGCAACACCTTTCACCTGTGGATGCGCCCGGGGCTGGACGTGCTCGAGCAGTTCGGCGGCTTGCACCGCTTCGAGCGCTGGGACCGCCCGATCCTCACCGACAGCGGCGGCTTCCAGGTCTGGAGCCTGGGCGACACACGCAAGATCAGCGAGGAAGGCGTGCGCTTTTCGTCACCGGTCAACGGCGACAAGCTGTTCATGACACCCGAGGTGAGCATGCAGATCCAGCGCGCGCTCAACTCGGACATCGTCATGCAGTTCGACGAGTGCACGCCCTACGACACCTCCGGTCGGCTGACCACCGAGTCCGAGGCTCGCCGCTCGATGGAGCTCAGCTTGCGCTGGGCGCGCCGTTGCGTCGACGAGTTCGTGCGCGGCGAGAACCCCAATGCGCTGTTCGGCATCGTGCAAGGCGGCATGTTCGAAGGCCTGCGCGACGAGTCGCTCGCAACCCTGGCCGAACTCGATCTGCCCGGCTACGCCATTGGCGGCTTGAGCGTGGGCGAGCCCAAGGAAGACATGCTGCGTGTGCTCCACCACACCGCACCGAAGCTGCCCGCGCTCAAGCCGCGCTACCTGATGGGCGTGGGCACGCCCGAGGACCTGGTCGACGGCGTATCGGCCGGCATCGACATGTTCGACTGCGTCATGCCCACGCGCAACGCGCGCAACGGCCACCTGTTCACCCGCTTTGGCGACTTGCGGCTGCGCAACTCGCGCTACAAGAACGACGAGCGGCCGATCGACGAGACCTGCACCTGCCAGGCCTGCGCCGGCGGCTTCAGCCGCGCCTACCTGCACCACCTAGAACGCTGCGGCGAGATGCTCGCGCCGATGCTGGCCAGCATCCACAACCTGCACTACTACGTGAACCTGATGCGCGAAATCCGCGAGGCGCTGGACGCCGGGCGCTTCGCCGCGTTCGTCGCGCAGTTCAAGGCCGACCGCGCGCGCGGGGTCTAGCAGGTAACTCACCAGAACGACCAGTTCCCGGTCATCACCACCCACACGCCCAGCACACCGTTGGTGACCGCGTGTGCGATCACCGGCACCCACAGCTTGCCGGTGCGCCGGTACAGCCAGGCATACGCCAGGCCGGCCACGACGGCGCCCAGCCACAGCGTGTGGGCGAGGGTGAACACGAAGGTCGACAGCACGACGGCGCGCAGGCTCACGCTGTGCGGCACCACCGACTCAAACGTGGCGTGTTCGAGCCAGCGCATCAGGAACGAGCGCCAGAACAGTTCTTCCATCACCGGCACCAGAAGCGCGGCGCCCACCCAGCGCACGGCGATCAGCGGCCAGATGGGATGGCCCTGCGCATCGAGGGGCACAAAGCCGGCCGCGGGTTCGCCCACGCGCATCCAGGGCGCATCGAGCGAGATCCACAGCGCAAACACCACCAGCCCGACGGCCACCGCCAGCAGCACTTCGCGCGCGGTCGGCCACACCTGTGCGGCCAGTTCCCCATAGTCGCGCCACCACAGCGCCAGCAGCGCGCCGACCACCCCCACGGTGATGCCGTAGACCCAGCGCGCATCAATGCCCGCGGCGCCATCGGCCGGCAACGCGCCGCGCAGCGCCAGCAGCGCCATGAACACGGCAAACGGGATCACGCGCAGCCAGGCGGCGCGGCTCAGGTTGGCGATCATTCGGCGGCCCCGTTCAAGCGCTGCGATGCGGCCATGCCCAGCTCTTGCAAGACCTCTTCGGTGTGTTGCCCGAGTGCCGGAGCCAACCGAGCTATGCGACCCGGCGTGAGACTCAGCTTGGGCACCACGCCGGGCACGTCGAGGGACAGCCCGTCGGCGGTGGTGATGTGTTCGATCATGCCGCGCGCATGGTAGTGCGCGTCTTCGGCGATGTCCTTTGCGGTGTAGACGCGGCCCACGGGCACTTGCGCGGCCTGCAGCACGACCAGCACTTGGTCGACGCGGCGCGATTGAGTCCACGCGCCGATCGCCGCATCGATCTCCAGCACCCGCGCCACGCGGCCGGTGTTGGTGGCCAGATCGGGCGCCAGCCCGAGGTCGTCGCGGTCGATGGCGTGCATCAGGCGTCGGTAGATCGAGTCGCCGTTGCCCGCGACCAGCACCCAGCCGTCGATGCAGGCGTAGGAGTTGCTCGGCGCGATGCCGGGCAGCGCCGAACCGCCTGGCTCGCGCACCGCGCCAAAGGCGCTGTATTCGGGCAGCAGGCTTTCCATGCAGTTGAAGACCGACTCGTACAGCGCCACATCGACCACCTGCCCCACGCCCTTCGGCGCTTGCGCGCTCACCGTGGCATGACGGTGTTGCAGCGCGAGCAGGATGCCGATCACACCGTGCAGCGAGGCCAGGGTGTCGCCGATGCTCACGCCGCAGCGCACCGGCACGCGCCCGGGCTCGGCCGTCAGGTGGCGCAGCCCGCCCATGGCTTCGGCCACCGCCGCAAAGCCAGGGCGCTCCCTGTAGGGCCCGGTCTGCCCGTAGCCGCTGATGCGGCACAGGATCAGCCCCGGGTTGCGGCTGGCCAGGTCTTCGTAGCCCAGGCCCCAGGCTTCCAGCACGCCGGGCTTGAAGTTCTCGACCACGATGTCGGCCTCGTCGATCAGGCGGCGCACGATGTCGCGCGCTTGCTCGTCTTTCAGATCGAGCGCCACGCTTTTCTTGTTGCGCGACTGCACTTGCCACCACACGCTGGTGCCGTGGTGCAGCATGCGCCACAGCCTCAGCGGGTCGCCGCCAGGCTTGCCTTCGGCGGCGGGCGGCTCGATCTTGATGACCTCGGCGCCAAAGTCACCCAGCGTCTTGCCGGCAAACGGGCCTGCGATCAGCTGGCCCAGCTCGATCACCTTGAGTCCGGCCAGCGGGCCGAAGGGTGTGGGTTGTGTCATGGCGTTGCGGCGGTTGATGGGGCCGAAGCTTACGGTCTGGCCGGACCAAAGAATGCGAGGCAGACCGTGCAAAAGCGCACGGCCTGCGTGAGTCGTCCCCCCGCGGGTGAGGGATGCGCCGAACGCCGTGCTTTCCTAAAGTTGCTCCAACGGGGGACGCGATGCCCTCACACCCGAATTCAAGGAGCGTCAACATGAAACTCTCGAGCCTGATCCTTCGATGCACCGTTCTTGCCACAGCCCTCGCGGCCTCCGCCGCAGCACAGGCGGTCATCAACACCAACGACACCACGATCCTCGGGGCTGACTTTTCCAACGGCACGTCCACCTATACCGAAGCGATCACTCCGCTGAGCAACTCGGTGACGTTCGTACCGAATGTGCGCAAGTTTGAAAAGAAGACCCAGTCCGGCTACACGGGCGTGGGTGTCAGCGGCGGGCGCACTGGCGGTGAAATCGACGGCACCGAAAAGGTCACCGGCAGTTTCGCCCATGCGGTTTCGCTGACCGGCTTTTCGCTGAGCGTGCTGTTCGACGGGCCGGAATACGGGGATTGGAATGAAATCGCCCAGGTGACGGCGCACCTGAGCGGTGGGGGCTCGCTGGTCGGAACGTTGCGTGCCACGGGTGTGTCCACGGCGACATGGCTGGTCGGTGGCGTCTCGTTTCCGGGTAGCTTCGTTTCTTCGCTGGGCAGCGGTGCCATCAACGGCGGCAGCGGTGCGTGGGATGTCCGCAATCCGTTCGGCAATGCCAGCATCTCGTCGCTGGACTTCGAGGCCATCAACAGCACCGTGTGTGGGTCAGGTGCATGTAACAACCAGTCCGATTTCGCTTTGGTCAGGATGGACGTGGCAGCACCCGTACCCGAGCCGCAAACCTATGCGCTTTTGAGCGCCGGGCTGATGGCCGTGGCCTTCATGGCGCGCCGCCGCCGGGTTGACTGAACGACACCGGCAACCATGGAAAGCCCCGCACTGCGGGGCTTTTTGCTGCCCCGGCCCCGCCGTCAGGCGGCTTTTTCTTCCAGCAGGTAGTTGGCGCCGTCGTACTGGCCGAGCACCTCGGTCAGATAGGGCAGCACTTCGAGCAGCTGGGCGTGCAGCGTGTAGGGCGGGTTGAGGATGAACATGCCGCTGCCGGCCAGGCCGAAGCCTTGCGCATCAGGCTGCTGCACGGTCAGGCGCGCGTGCAGCCAACCCTTGGGCGCCAGGCCTTCCAGACGGCGAGGCAGCTGAGCGGCCTCGAGCTTGCTGACCTGCGGATACCACACCATGTAGACGCCTTCCGGGAAGCGCACGATGGCTTCGCGCAGGGAGGTGATCACCTTGGGGTAGTCGCCGTGACCTTCGTAGCTGGGGTCCATCAGCACGACCGCACGGCGTGATGACGGCGGTACCTGACCCTTGAGGCCCTCAAAGCCGTCGCTGTCCTTGATCTCGGCGCCGCGCACGCTGCCCAGATACGCCTCGAGGATGCGGTGATCGGTGGGGTGGCGTTCGAACAGCCGCAACTGATCCTGCGAGCGCAGCAGCATCTGTGAGAAGGCCGGCGAGCCGGGGTACTGCTCGAGCCTGCCGTCAGGGTTGAACTGTCGCACCAGCGCCATGTAGTCGGCCACCGCTTCGGGCAGGTCATCGCGCGACCACAGACGGGCCACGCCTTGCAGGTACTCGCCCTTTTTCTGCGCGTACTGGCCCTCGAGCGAATAGCCGCCCGCACCGGCGTGCGTGTCGACCATCCGGTACGGTTTGTCCTTGAGGTTCATGTAGCGCAGCACCAGCATCAAGGTGATGTGCTTGAGGACGTCGGCATGGTTGCCGGCGTGAAAGGCGTGGCGGTAAGCGAGCATGCGCGTTGTCCCTGTTCAATCGGGCACTTTAGCTGCGTCAGCTGGGCTTCATCTTTCGCGGCGATGATTCGCCCTCGACCGCTCATGCGGTGGTGCCCCCACAGCCCTTTGCCGATCACTCATGAAAGCCGTTGCCTATCTCCAGCCCCTGCCCATCGACCATGCCGACGCCTTGCTCGACGCCGATCTGCCCGAGCCCGAGCCCGCAGGCCACGACCTGCGCGTGCGCGTAGCGGCGGTGTCGGTCAACCCGGTCGACACCAAGATCCGCCGCGGCGTGCCGCCGGCCGCCGGCCAGCCCAAGGTGCTGGGCTGGGACGCGGTGGGTGTTGTCGATGCGGTGGGCGACGCGGTCACGCTGTTCAAACCCGGCGATCGTGTCTGGTATGCCGGCGACATCACCCGAGCGGGCAGCAACGCCGAGTTTCAGTGCGTGGACGAGCGCATCGTCGGTCGCGCACCGACCACGCTGTCCGACGCCCAGGCTGCCGCGCTGCCGCTGACCGCGATCACCGCCTGGGAGTTGCTGTTCGAGCGCTTCGGTGTCACGCCGCAAACCCGCGGCACCTTGCTGATCACCGGCGCAGCGGGCGGTGTGGGCTCGATCCTGATCCAGCTGGCGCGCCAGCTCACCGGGCTGAGTGTGGTGGCCACCGCATCACGCCCGGCCACGCAGGCCTGGGTGAGCCAGCTCGGCGCGCATCACGTGGTTGATCACCGCCAGCCGCTGCCCGCGCAGGTCAAGCGGCTGGTCGATGCCGCACAGATCGCGCCGGTCACCCATGTGGCCAGCCTCACGCACACCGAGCAGCACTGGGATCAGCTCATCGAGCTGCTGGCGCCGCAGGGCAAGCTGGCGCTGATCGACGACCCGGCGGCGCCGCTCGATGTGCTTCAGCTCAAGCGCAAGAGCCTGTCGCTGCACTGGGAGCTGATGTTCACTCGCTCGCTGTTCCACACCGCCGACATGCAAGCGCAGCATGAGCTGCTCAACCGAGTGGCCGATCTGGTCGATGCGCAGCGCCTGCGCAGCACCCTGGCCGAGCACTTC
>CANBSV010000043.1 GCA_947372225.1 Burkholderiales bacterium
CTGCACATCGGCTTGCGGGTGATCGGCCATCCAGGTGGTGAGCGCGTCGTCGCTGGCGACCAGCTCGGCGCGCCAGCGCTCGGTGTCATGCAGCGCCAGCGCATCCTTGGCGTGACCCAACTGCATGGCCGCCACGGCCTCGCGCAGCGGCTCGGGGTCGTTGCGGCGCATCAGCTTGCCGATGTACTGCATCTGACGGCGCTTGCCTTCGTGGGTGCGCGTGACGCGGTACTGCCGGATCGCATCGAGCAGGCTCTCATCCATCGGTAAGTCCACCAGCCGACCGTCGGGCAGGGCCACCAGCGCTTCGCCGAGGTCCTGAAGATCGTGCGAATCCTTCTTGCGACGGGTCTTGCTCGGTCGGGTCAACCACGCCGGAATGGGGGTGGCTGAGGGCAGATCTTCGTTATCGGTCGGTGGCATCGGGGATTGGGCCTCAGGCGCGGGCCGCGGCTGCGGCAGACAAGGCGGTGGGTATCATAGCCACGAGGCTTTCAGCGTTGCGCTGACGCCGGCGCGGAGTTCATTCCCGCGCGCGTGCACGGCGATTGCCCGTCCCCCTTCATTGGCAGCCCCGGCTGCAATCCACCAGCACCGATCACCCATGCCACGCACGCCTTTGCCGTCATCTTCGAACACCGGTTTTGCCTACACACGGGCCAGTTTCCAGCAGTTGGTGGAGGACGCGCTGCGTCTGGCAAAGCGACTCGGTGCCAGCGATGCCAGCGCCGAGGTGTCTGAGGGCGTCGGGTTGTCGGTTTCGGTGCGCAAGGGCGACCTCGAAAACGTGGAGCGCAACCGCGACAAGTCGATTGGCGTGTCGGTGTACGTGGGCCAGCGTCGCGGCAATGCGAGCACCTCCGATTTTTCGTCCGCGGCACTGGAGCAGACCGTGCGTGCCGCGCATGACATTGCCCGCTTCACCGCCGAAGATCCTGCCGCCGGCCTGGCCGATGAGCAGGATCTGGCGCTGGGCGACGCGGCGCTGATGGACCTGGACCTGTTTCACCCCTGGGCCATCGATGCCGCGGGTGCAGCCGAGATCGCCATGCGCTGCGAGCAGGCAGCGCTGTCGGTCGACCCGCGCATCACCAACTCCGAAGGCGCGGGCGTGTCAGCCCAGCAGTCGCATTTCTTTGCCGGCAACAGCCGCGGCTTTCGTGGCGGCTATGCCAGTTCGCGGCATTCGATGTCGGTGGCGCCGATCGCCTCGTTGCCCGGACGGGGCGGCGACGACATGCAGCGCGACGCCTGGTACTGCTCGATGCGCTCCGCCGCCGATCTGGCCTCGCCAGAGGCCGTGGGGCGGTATGCCGCCGAGCGCGCCTTGTCGCGCTTGAAGGCGCGCAAGATCAAGACCCGCGAGGCACCGGTGCTTTTTGAATCGACGCTGGCCGCAGGCTTGCTGGGCGCTTATGTTCAGGCGACCAGCGGTGGGGCGCTTTACCGCAAGTCGAGTTTTTTGCTCGATTGCCTGGGTCAGCCGGTCATGGCGCCACACCTCGACATCGATGAAGACCCGCACCTGCTTCGCGGCAAGGGCAGTTCCCCTTTCGACGACGAAGGTGTGGTGACCCGGGCACGTCGAGTGGTGGAGGCGGGGGTGGCTCAGGGCTACTTTCTGTCGAGCTACTCGGCGCGCAAGCTGGGCATGCGAACCACGGGCAATGCAGGCGGATCACACAACCTGTCGCTGACCAGCCGGCTCACCCAGCCCGGGGACGATCTGGTGGCCATGCTGCGCAAACTCGACCGCGGCCTGTTCGTCACTGAACTGATGGGCCAGGGTGTCAACCACGTGACCGGCGACTACTCGCGCGGGGCAGCGGGCTTTTGGGTCGAGCGCGGCCGCATCGTGCATCCGGTGCATGAGATCACCATCGCCGGAAACGTGAAGGACATGCTGCGTGGCATCGTCGCCGTGGGATCCGACGCCTACACCATGGGCGGCAAGACCATCGGCTCGGTGCTGGTCGGCTCGATGAAAATCGCCGGCAGCTGAAATCCCACCCGGCGCCGTGCGCCACATCTCTGGAGTGACTGAGCATGCAACGTCGTCGATTCATTCATCACAGCGGTTTGGCCGGCGTGATCGCTGCAGGGGTCGCCCCGGCAGTCGTTCGTGCGGAAGGCAACCTGCGCTGGCGGCTGGCCTCGAGCTTTCCGAAATCGCTTGACACCATCTTCGGCGGTGCCGAGACCTTTGCCAGGAAGGTCGGCGAGATGACCGGCGGGCGCTTTCAGATCAGCGTGCACGCGGCCGGCGAGCTGATGCCGGCGTTCGGCGTGGTCGATGGGGTGCAGGCCGCCACGGTCGAAATGGCGCACACGGCACCGTATTACTTCTTTGGCAAGGACGAGACTTTCGCAATCGGCGCGGCCATCCCGTTCGGCATGAATTCGCGGCAACTCACGGCGTGGATGTATCGCGGCAATGGCCTCAAGCTGATGCGTGAGTTCTATGCCAAATACAACATCATCAGTTTTCCAGGCGGCAATACGGGCGCACAGATGGGTGGTTTCTACCGCAAGGAGATCAAGTCACCTGCTGACATGAAGGGCCTGAAAATCCGCATCGGCGGCTTCGCCGGCCGGGTGATCGAGCGCATGGGCGGCGTCGCCCAGAACATCGCCGGCGGTGAGGTCTATCAGGCGCTGGAAAAAGGCACCATCGACGCGGCCGAGTGGATCGGCCCCTATGACGACCAGAAACTCGGCCTCTACAAGGTCGCGCCGTACTACTACTACCCTGGCTGGTGGGAGGGCAGCGCCGAGCTCGACTTCTACGTCAACACGCAGGCCTATGCGGCGCTGACGCCAGAGTACAAGGCGATCGTCGAGGCTGCTGCGTCCTACACACACGTCGACATGCAGGCGAACTACGACGCCAAGAACCCGGCTGCGCTGAAGGCTCTGATCAGCAACGGCGTGAAGGTGCTCCCGTTTCCCAAGACCGTGCTTGACGAGGCCTACAAGCAGTCGATGGCGCTCTACGCAGAGCTCAACGAAAAGAACCCCAACTGGCGCAAGGTTCACGAAGACTATGCAGCGTTCCTGCGCGAACAGAACCTGTGGTCGCGGTTTGCGGAGGCGAGCTTCGACCGCTACATGCAGGGCCTGAAGACCTGACGTCCGCGGCCTGGCGTCATCGGGGTGCGCGCAGGCGATCGGCCTCGATGGACTGCTGCATGGCCCTCATCGGGTCATCGTCCACCGCTGCAGGCTCCGACGCACCGTCCTCGGCAGCATGTGCCGCCTCGGTGCCGGTTTGCATTTGCCGTAGCGCGGCATCGGCATCGATCCCGGATGCCGGGTCGTGGGCTCGGGACACCACGCCTGGGAAGCTGATGATCAGCGCGACCATCGCCAACTGGATCAGTACGAACGGAATGGCGCCGCGGTAGATCTGGCCAATGGTGACCGGCGCCGTTTTCCGGCCGGTGACCGCATCCACGTATTCGGCGCTTGGTGCCACGCTGCGCAGGTAAAACAGTGCAAAGCCAAATGGCGGGTGCATGAATGAGGTCTGCATGTTGACCGCCAGCAACACGCCAAACCACACCAGATCAATGCCCAGCGAGGTCGCCACGGGCGCGAGCAGCGGCACCACGATGAAAGCGAGTTCGAAAAAGTCGAGGAAGAAGGCCAGGCCGAAGATCAGCAGGTTCACCACGATCAGGAACCCGAGCGCCCCCCCAGGCAGGGAGACCAGCAGGTGCTCCACCCACTTCGGACCGTCGACCGACTGGAAGGCCAAACTGAACACTGTCGAGCCGATCAGGATGAACATCACGAAGCACGACAGGCGCGCCGTGCTCTCCATCGCTTGGCGCAACAGCGGCAGGTTCAGGCGGCGGTTGGCCAGTGCAATGATCAGTGCTCCGACGGCGCCCATGGCGCCGCCCTCGGTGGGCGTGGCGATGCCCAAAAAGATGGTGCCGAGCACCAGAAAGATCAGCGCCAGGGGCGGCACCAGCACCACGGCCACCCTCCAGATCAGTCGGGCTTGCGACACGCGGCTCGCTGGCGCGCCGTTGCTCATGGGCTGCTGACCCCATGTGCGGGCTTCCGGTGGCAGCGCCGGCACCCATTGCGGGCGGGCGAGGCTGATCACCGCCACGTAAATCACATACATGCCGGTGAGGATCAGCGACGGCACCAGCGCCCCCTGATACAGATCGCCAACCGATTGACCGAGCTGATCGGCCAGCACGATCAGCACCAGCGACGGGGGGATGATTTGAGCCAGCGTCCCAGACGCTGCGATGACCCCAGCAGCCAGACGTCGGTCGTAGCCGTAACGCAGCATGATGGGCAGTGAGATCAACCCCATCGAGATGACCGACGCGGCGACCACGCCAGTGGTGGCGGCGAGCATCGCGCCCACGAAGATCACCGCATAAGCCAGACCACCGCGCACCGGGCCGAACAACTGTCCGATGGTGTCGAGCAGATCTTCGGCCATGCCCGATCGCTCGAGGATCAGGCCCATGAAGGTGAAGAACGGAATCGCCAGCAGCGTGTCGTTCTGCATGATCCCGAAGATGCGCAGGGGCAGCGCTTGCATCAGCGATGCCGGCAGCATCCCCAACTCGATGCCGACCAGCGCGTAGAACAGTCCGCAAGCACCCAGCGAGAACGCCACCGGGAAACCCACCAGCAGGAACACCACCAGCGAGGCAAACATCACCGGAGCCATGTTCGCTGCGAGCAGTTCGGTCATGGGCATTTCTCGTCAGCCAAGGACGACGTCGGCGGCAGCTGCCCGCACAGGTGGCCTACGCGCTTGATCAACTCGGACAGTCCCTGCAGGCCAAGCAACGCGAACCCCAGCGGCACCAAGGCCATCACAGGCCAGCGCACCAGACCGCCCGCGTTGCTCGAGACCTCGCCACTGAGGAAGGCGCGCACCACCAGTGGCCAGGACAGCGTGATCACCACCGTGACCAGCGGCAACAAAAACGCCACCAGCCCGAAGACCTCGATCCAGGACTGTGTACGCGCCGAAAAGCGTGACGACAGGACGTCGATGCGCACGTGGTTTTGATTCAGCAAGGTGCGACCGGCTGCCAGCAGGAACACCGCGGCGAACAGGTACCACTGGATCTCGAGAAAGGCGTTGGAGCTGTTGTTGGACAGCTTGCGCATGATCGCGTTGCCTGCGCTGATCAATACCGCAGCAAGCACCAGCCAGGCCACCGACCGCCCCACGGCATCGTTGAGCCGATCGATCAAACGAGACAGCCCGAACATGGCGGGCCAGGCCTTCACGCCAGTTGCGCCGCCTGAAACAACTTGCCACTGCGCGTGCCCGTGCGGCAAAACGCCACGAGCGGCTTGGGCAGCGTGTCGATCAAGGTTCGGAACTGCGCGATTTCATCGGCAGTTTGCACTGCGGGGCTCACCGGCAGGTGGGCATAAGCCAGACCCGCAGAGATGGCCGCCAACTGCAACGATGCGCTTGTGGGTTGACCGGGACCCCCCTCGTGGTCGGGGCGATTGTTGATCACGCTCTTGAAGCCGGCCCGCGCCAAAGCAGCCATGGCGGACTCATCGAGCTGTGGCGCGACGCTCACGTCAGCGCTCAACGGTACAAGCGGTGGCAAGCTCATGAAATCTCCTCAAATCGCGGGTGGTTCAGCCCGCGAGCGCTTGCTTCACAGTCGCCGAAACCAACCCCATGTCGGCCTTACCCGCCAGTCGAGCCTTGACGGCGGCCATGACCTTGCCCATGTCACCAGGGCCACTGGCGCCCAGTTCGCTCACGATGGTGCGCACCTCAGAAGTGATTTCGTCGGCACTGAGGCGTTGGGGCAAATAGCTCTCGAGTACCGCCAACTCGGCGGATTCTTTGTCGACCAGATCGGTGCGTCCTGCCGTGGCGAACTGCGAAATCGAGTCCTTGCGCTGCTTGATCAGCTTGTCCACGATGGCCACCACCGCAGCGTCGTCAAGCACGATGCGCTCATCGACCTCGCGTTGCTTGCACGCTGCCAGCAAGCCGCGGATTGTCAACAGCCGGGGCGCATCTTTGGCGCGCATCGCGGTTTTCATGTCCTCGGTGATTTGGTCTTTCAGCGTCATGGTCGGCAGACTCGATCAAGGGGTTGCAAAGAAAAAGCCCGCGGTGAGCGGGCCCTTTGATACTGCGAAGACGCTGTTCAGAACAGCTTCTTGGGCAGTTGCATGCTGCGCACGCGCTTGTAGTGACGCTTGACGGCGGCAGCCTTCTTGCGCTTGCGCTCGGCGGTTGGCTTTTCGTAGAACTCACGGGCTCGCAGATCGGTCAGCAAGCCGAGTTTCTCGATGGTGCGCTTGAAGCGACGCAGTGCCACGTCGAACGGCTCGTTTTCTTTCACGCGAATCGTAGTCATGTATCGAAAGGGTCCAGATTGAAGGCGCCAAGTGCGCGAAGCCCGTGATTCTAACCAGCGAGTACGACCTTGGCAACGCTTTGTGCGCAGGCTGCCGCACTGGCCCATGCCCACTGGAAGTTGTAGCCGCCGAGCCAGCCCGTCACATCGACCACCTCGCCGATGAAATGAAGCCCCGCGACACGCTTGCTTTCGAGCGTGGTCGAGCTGATTTCACGGGTGTCGACGCCGCCCGACGTGACCTCGGCCTTGCGGTAGCCCTCGGTTCCGTTGGGCATCAGGCTCCAGCGCTTGAGGCTGGTGGCCAGCGTCGCGATGTCGCGGTCGCGCATCTCGGGCATTGACCGGTCCTCAACCTCCGGGTGGGTCACGAGCCAGGTATCGGACAGGCGCCGGGGCAGCCACTCAGCCAGTTCGTTGCTCAGCCTGCGTCGAGACCCGGACTTGGCTGATGCCAGCACGGCATGCAGATCGTGGCGGGGCACGAGGTCCAGCTCGAGTGGCGTGCCGGGGTGCCAGTAGGTCGAGATCTGCAGCACGGCCGGGCCGCTCAGCCCGCGATGGGTGAACAGCAGGTCCTCGGCGAATTCGCCGCGCGTCTTGCCGCTGCCGGTGGAAACCACGGCCTCGACCGACAAACCCGCCAGCGGGACAAATGGCTTCCATGCCACCGCGTCGAACGTCAGTGGAACCAGCGCCGGGCGTGTTTCGACGATCTTGTGGCCGAACTGGCGGGCCAGCCGATGGCCGAAGTCGGTGGCGCCGATCTGTGGAATCGACAAACCGCCGGTGGCGATCACCAATTGCGATGCGCGAACCGGTCCCCGGTCAGTGCCGATTTCGAAGCCGCTTGCGCCGTGCGTCACTTCGCCCACCGCGCAGGGCTGCCAGCGTGTCACGTCCCCAGCCTCGCACTCGCGCAGCAGCATGCGGATGATGTCTTCGCTCGACTCGTCGCAAAAGAGCTGGCCCTTGTGCTTTTCGTGGAAGGCGATGCGGTGCCGCTGCAGCAGCGCAATGAAGTCCTGCGGCGTGTATCGCGCCAGCGCCGAGCGGCAAAAGTGCGGGTTGGCCGAAACGAACTGCGACGGCGTGGTGTCGCGGTTTGTGAAGTTGCAACGCCCGCCGCCCGAGATTCGGATCTTCTCGGCCACTCGCTCGGCATGGTCGATGAGCAGCACTCGCACGCCACGCTGGCCCGCGATGGCCGCGCAATGAAGTCCGGCAGCTCCCGCCCCGATGACCACCGCGTCGAAATGCGGCATCAATGCATTCCCGACAAAATGGACGCGCTTCAATACATCAGCCTGTCGGGCCGAATGTCGCTCAGGATGGTGGTGGCGATTTCTTCGATGGACTTGTGAGTTGACGACAGCCAGGCGATGCCCTCGCGGCGCATCATGGTTTCGGCTTCGCGCACCTCGTAGCGACAGTTTTCGAGTGACGCGTATTTGCTGTCGGGACGTCGCTCGGTGCGAATCTGGT
This sequence comes from Burkholderiales bacterium, assembly GCA_947372225.1. Classification (GTDB taxonomy): domain Bacteria; phylum Pseudomonadota; class Gammaproteobacteria; order Burkholderiales; family Burkholderiaceae_C; genus PBB1. The sequence goes on from CANBSV010000043.1 coordinate 7,860, forward strand.
TGAGTCGCACGGGATCGATCGTCAGTCCGAAGCATTTGATCTTGTGCGGCGCAAGGCAAGGCGGGATGTGGCCTCGGTCAAAGTCCTCGGGAATCAGCGGGTAGTTGGCGGCCTTGATTCCGTGCTGCATGGCAAGGTAGAGCGACGTGGGTGTCTTGCCGCTGCGACTCACGCCCACCAAGATGACGTCGGCCGTGGCCAGGTTCTTGGACGACTGGCCGTCGTCGTGGGCGAGGGAAAAGTTGATGGCCTCAATGCGGTTGGTGTATTCCTGGCTCTTGGATACGTCATTGAACCGACCCACGCGGTGATTGGAGGTCATGCCGAATTCGGCCTCCAAGGGTTCGATGAATGTGTTGAACAGATCGAGCACCAGGCCCTTGCAATGCTCCTTGACGATGGACTGGACCTCGGGGTCGATCAGCGTGACGAAGACCACCGGGCGCCGGCCTTCAAGATCTGCCGAGTGGTTGATCTCTCGAACCACCTGATGCGCCTTGTCCACGGTGTCGACAAAGGGGCGCCGAACATGGTGCGGGCGGATCGAAAACTGGTTCAGGATCGAGTTGCCAAAGGTTTCGGCGGTGATGCCTGTGCCATCGGAGACAAAGAAAACTGTGCGGTTCGGCATGGGGGCATCGCTCGCTTGAAAAGGCTTCCTGATGATAGGGAATTCGACCGTAAACTCATTTGACGTCCCCCCAACACCCCCATGCCAGCCCCCCTCCTGCGCCCGAAGATGCTGCCCACATCCGCCAGGCGTTCAGTGATCAGCCCTCGAAGCGTTGCTCGGGCTGTGGCGTGGCGTCGATCTGGACACCGGTTTTTTCACTTTTCGGAGTTTCATCATGTCAACCCAGCCACTGGCGACCGCCCTGGTCGTGCCGTTCGATGCCTTGAGGATGACCGACGTCGAGTCGGTCGGAGGCAAGAACGCCTCTCTTGGAGAAATGATCAGTCAGTTGTCTGCCACCGGCGTGCGAGTCCCGGGCGGGTTCGCTACCACCGCGCACGCATTTCGGCAGTTTCTGGCACACAACGGACTGGCCGCACGCATTGAACAGCGCCTGTCCACGCTCAACACTGAAGACGTGCGCTCGCTCGCCGAAGCCGGCGCACAAATCCGCCAGTGGATCGAGAACACGCCGTTTCCGGCCGACCTTGACGCCGACATCCGCCGTCATTTCGAGTCTCTGAGCGCGGGCAACCCGGGCGCCTCGTTTGCCGTGCGCTCTTCAGCCACTGCCGAGGATCTGCCGGATGCCAGCTTTGCCGGTCAGCAGGAGACCTTTCTCAACGTGGTGGGCATCGACGAGGTGCTGCACAAGATGAAGGAGGTGTTCGCCAGCCTCTACAACGACCGCGCGATCAGCTACCGCGTGCACAAGGGCTTCGCGCATGCCGATGTGGCGTTGTCGGCCGGCGTACAGCGCATGGTGCGATCGGACCTCGGCGCGGCTGGCGTGATGTTCACCATCGACACCGAAAGCGGCTTCAAGGATGTGGTGTTCATCACCTCGAGCTATGGCCTGGGCGAGACCGTGGTGCAAGGCGCCGTCAATCCTGACGAGTTCTACGTCCACAAGCCCTCGCTGCGTGCCGGCCGCCAGGCTGTCATCCGGCGCAACCTGGGCTCCAAGCTGATCAAGATGGAATTCGCCAGCGCTGCCGACCGCGCCGCCAGCGGCAAGCTTGTGACCACAGTCGACACCGCGCCCGAGCAGCGCAACCGCTATTCGCTGAACGATGCCGATGTGACCGAACTGGCGCAGTACGCGCTGATCATCGAGGAACACTACGGCCGTCCGATGGACATTGAATGGGGCAAGGACGGTGGTGACGGCATGCTCTACATCCTGCAAGCGCGCCCTGAGACGGTGAAGAGCCAGTCCGAGGGCAAGGCGGAGCAGCGCTACCAGCTCAAGGGCACCGGCACCGTCCTGGCCGAAGGCCGAGCCATCGGTCAGCGCATTGGCACCGGCCCTGTGCGCATCGTGCACAGCCTCGCCGACATGGACACCGTGCAGCCCGGCGACATCCTCGTTACCGACATGACCGATCCCAACTGGGAGCCGGTGATGAAGCGAGCGAGCGCCATCGTCACCAACCGGGGCGGTCGCACCTGTCACGCTGCCATCATTGCGCGTGAGCTCGGCGTGCCGGCGGTGGTTGGTTGTGGTGACGCCACCGAATCGCTCAAGGACGGCGCGCTGGTCACCGTGGCGTGCTCCGAGGGTGACACCGGCTACATCTACGACGGGCTGCTCGAAACCGAAGTCAGCGACGTGGTGCGCGGCGAATTGCCCAACTGCCCGATCAAGATCATGATGAACGTGGGCAACCCTCAACTGGCGTTCGACTTCGCGCAGATGCCCAACAGCGGCGTCGGTCTGGCGCGGCTCGAGTTCATCATCAACAACAACATCGGCGTCCACCCCAAGGCGATCCTCGACTACCCGAACATCGACCTCGACCTGAAGAAAGCCGTCGAATCGGTGGCCCGCGGTCATGCGTCGCCGCGTGCCTTCTATGTCGACAAGCTCGTCGAAGGCATCGCCACCATCGCGGCCGCGTTCTGGCCCAAGCCGGTGATCGTTCGTTTGAGCGACTTCAAGAGCAACGAATACCGCAAGCTGATCGGTGGCTCACGCTACGAGCCCGAGGAAGAAAACCCGATGCTGGGCTTTCGAGGTGCGTCCCGCTACATCAGCGACGCGTTCGGCGAGGCCTTTGCGATGGAATGCGAAGCGCTCAAGCGTGTGCGCAACGACATGGGCCTGACCAACGTCGAAATCATGATTCCTTTTGTGCGCACCTTGGGCCAGGCGCAACGCGTGACCGAAATGCTCGCCGAGCGGGGGCTCAAGCGCGCCGCCAAGGGTGGTGCCGACGGGCTGCGCCTGATCATGATGTGCGAGGTGCCAAGCAACGCCATCCTGGCCGAGCAGTTCCTTGAGTTCTTCGACGGCATGTCGATCGGCTCGAACGACCTGACGCAGCTCACGCTGGGCCTGGACCGTGACTCCGGCCTGGAGCTGCTGGCGCGTGATTTCGACGAGCGTGACCCGGCCGTCAAGGCGCTGATCTCCAAGGCGATCGCAGCGTGCCGTGCCGCGGGCAAATACATCGGCATTTGTGGTCAGGGCCCGAGCGATCACCCCGACTTTGCCGACTGGCTGGCAGACGAAGGCATCCTGTCGATCTCGCTCAACCCTGACACGGTGGTCGACACTTGGCAGCGTTTGGCCAAGCGCTGATGCATCAAGGGGCCTGAGCGATGAATTCGCTCGAGCTTCCTTGCATGCGGCCCATGTCGCAGCGCGCGGCGCGCGCTGCGACATGAAGTTCGCCGAGTTTCACGCCGGGCAGGTCATCGAGGCCGGTCCGTGCAGCGTGAGTGCCGAGGAGATCGTCCGCTTCGCCAGCGCCTTCGATCCTCAGTGGTTCCATACCGACCCCGAGGCGGCAGCGCGAGGTCGCTTTGGCGGACTCATCGCGAGCGGCTGGCAAACCTGCTGCATGGCGATGCGTCTGGCCGCCGATGCCATGTTGCAGGACTCGAACGCCGTCGCCAGCCCGGGGCTGGCGTACGTCAAGTGGCCGCATTCCGTGCGGCCTGGCGATCAGCTGCGCCTGCGCGCTGAAGTGCTGGACACACGCACATCGCGCAGCCGGCCTGATCTGGGAGTCCTGCGCTGGCGCTGGCAGTTGTTCAACCAGTTCGACATCGAAGTGCTCGACCTTGAGGCCACCACGCTGTTTGATCTGACACCGGCTTCCTTGGACGTTTGAGGCCTGTGCAGCCCGCCGTTGCGTCGACTTCGGTGCGGCGGCAAGTCCCCGAGATCCAGGCGAAGAACGAACCCGGGTCTCGTCAGTCAAACCAACCCGTCAAACGGCAGCACGTCCACGTCTTCGCCGGCTTGGACGTTGCCCTGGTCGTGCGGCAGCACGATCAGGCCGTTGCCCAGGCTCATGCTGCGCAGGATGCCCGACCCTTGCGAGCCGGTGAGGGCGACTTGCCACCGGCCATCGGCCCTGCGGCTCACGATGCCGCGCTGGTATTCGGTGCGCCCGGGCCGCTTGCGGATCGCCGTCGTGCTGGCCGCGCGCAGCATCGGCAGTGCGCTTGCGGTAGCGCCGCTCATGGCGAGCAGGGCGTTTCGCACGAACGCATAGAACGTCACCATCACCGCCACCGGGTTGCCTGGCAGGCCAAACAGGATCGCGCGGTGGCCGCCGCTCTCGATGTGACCCACCGCCAGGGGACGTCCGGGGCGCATGGCGAGTTTCCAGAACAGCACCTCGCCGAGCTTTTCCATCACCGCACGCGTGTGGTCGGCCTCGCCCACGCTGACGCCGCCTGAGGTGATGACCGCATCAGCGCACTCGGTGGCTTGGCGCAAGGCGGCTTCGAGCGAGGCGGCGTTGTCGTGCACGATGCCCATGTCGATGGGCTCGACGCCCAGCCGCGTCAGCATGCCCCACAGCGTGTAGCGGTTGCTGTCGTAAAGACAGCCTGGCTCCAGCGACTGACCGACCGAGCGCAACTCATTACCGGTGGAAAAAAAGGCCACCCGCAACGGCCGCACCACAGGCACGTCCGGGAAACCGAGCGACGCGATCAGGCCCAGATCGGCCGGCCGCAGCCGCCGCCCGGCCTGCAGCGCTGCTTCGCCGCAACGCAGGTCTTCGCCCGCCAGACGGCGGTTGTCTCCAGCGCGAACCACATGGGCCGGCAGCGTCACTGTGCCGTCGTCGGCCAGTTGCACGAGTTCCTGCGGCACCACGGTGTCCAGACCCGGCGGCATCACGGCTCCGGTCATGATGCGCACGCACGCTCCTGCCCTCACGTTGCCTTCGAACGGTTGTCCTGCGAGTGTCTTGCCGGCCACGGGCAACCGGTTCGGTACGTCGGCTGCGAGGTCGCCCGAGCGCAAGGCATAGCCGTCCATCGCCGAGTTGTCATGTGCGGGCACGTCGATCGGCGACACGATGTCGCTGGCCAGCACGCGGCCGAGGGCGCTCTTGAGCGGCACGCGTTCCGACTCGCCGACAGGTTCAACCAGTTTCGCGATGAAGGCCTGGGCAGCGGCCACGGGCATCGATTCGGTGTCGTAGCCGTCGATGTGCGCGGCGATGTCGCGGGTGCAGTTCATGGCAAAGGCTTGGAGTCAGACGCACGCTGCAACGCCTGCAGCTCCTCGAGGGTGTTGGCATTGGCAAAGGCTGACGCATCCTCGAACACGACCCAGGCGCAGCCGTTCAGTTCGGCCCAGCGCTGTGGCTGGCGCCGACCCGTGGCGGTGAATTCGAGCAAGTTCTGGCGCACGTGGCGGGCCATGAGGCAAAACACCGGCTGCGGCTGCAAGCCGTTGGCACTTCGGGTGGCCGCCATGGCCAGCGGCACATTCCGGGCGATCAGCTCCGTGGCGAGTCGCGCCACCACATCGAGGGGAAAGTCCGGCGTGTCGCACGGTACGGTCATCAGGTAAGGCGTGGCGCAGTGTTCGAGCCCGGCGAGGAATCCACCCAGCGGGCCGGGGTGGTCGGCGAGCGAGTCCGGGTGCACCGGCACACCAAACGACTGGTACGTGTCCAGATGGCGATTGGCGTTGATCGCGATGGGGCCGACCTGCGGCGACAACCGACGCATCGCGTGCAGCGCGAGCGGCACGCCCGCGTGCAGTTGCAGTCCCTTGTCGATGCCGCCCATGCGGCTGCCGCGGCCGCCGGCCAGCACCCATCCGGTGATGTCGGCGCGATCGGTCATGGCTGGCGCAGGCACAACGCTCGCAAAAGGTGGTTCATCTCAGCCACCGATGTAGTGCATCTCGATGCGCCGCGCGCCCGAGCCCGGATCCGGCTCGCCTTTGCTGCGCAATTCCGAGTAACGATCCGCACGCCCGCTCCAGATGTGTCTCACAGCGGCGGCGATGTGCTCATCGTCACAACCGCTGCGCAACAGCGTGCGCAGGTCGTGGCCCTGGTGCGCGAACAGGCACAGGTAGACCTTGCCTTCGGTCGACAGCCGCAAGCGTGTGCAGTCGCGGCAAAACGCCTGGGTCACGCTGCTGATCACGCCGACCTCGCCGGCGCCATCCCGGTAGCGCCAGCGCTGCGCGGTCTCTCCAGTCTCGGTGCGCTCCAGCGCCTCGAGCGGATACCTCTCTTGGATGCGCGCGATGACTTCAGCCGAGGGCAGCACCTCGTCCATGCGCCAGCCGTTGGTGGATCCGACATCCATAAACTCGATGAAGCGCACGATGGCGCCAGAGCCGCGAAAGTGCTGCGCCATCGGCAGGATCTGGCTGTCGTTGGTGCCGCGCTTGACCACCATGTTGATCTTGATGGGCGCGAAGCCCGCCCGGGAGGCGGCATCGATGCCTTCGAGGACATCGGCCAGCGGAAAGTCGACGTCGTTCATGCGCCTGAAGATGTCGTCATCCATCGCATCGACGCTGACCGCAATGCGGCTCAGCCCCGCTTCGCGCAGGGCCAGAGCCTTCCTGGCAAGCAACGAGCCGTTGGTGGTGAGCGTGAGGTCGACCGTGCGGCCCTCGGGTGTGCGCAAGGTGCTCAGCATGCGTACGAGCTGCTCGATGTCCTTGCGCAGCAAGGGCTCGCCGCCTGTCAGACGGATCTTTTGCACCCCCTGGGCCACGAACACGCGCGCCAGCCGGGTGATCTCCTCAAAGCTCAGCAACTCCTTGTGAGCGAGAAAGACATGTCGGCTGTCGAACACCTCCTTGGGCATGCAGTAGCTGCATCGAAAATTGCAGCGATCGGTGACCGAGATGCGCAGATCGCGCAGCGGTCGCCCCAGTCGATCTGTCAGCCGGCTCGGAGATGCGTCGGAGTCCATGCGGGCATTGTGCTGTGCGGTTCAAACACGAGGGCAGGGCAGCCTGGCTCCCACCGGCCTGACGCGCACGGCGTTGTGCGGGGTTCAGCGCCCCGTGGGGGTATCGGACGCTGGAGGCGGATCGGTTGACGCACCCGCGCGGCGAGCGCCGGTGAAGCGCTTGTTCCAGTAGGCGAATCGCATGTCATCGACACGGACCGAGGCCCCTGAGTGCGGCGAGTGGATGAACTTGCCGTCACCGATGTAGATGCCCACGTGGGAAAAGGTGCGCCGCAAGGTGTTGAAAAACACCAGATCGCCCGGGCGCAACTCCTCGCGCGGGACTTCGACGAGGCCTTCCGCCTTGGCCTGCTCGTCGGCACGCCTGGGCAGCACCAGTCCCAGGCTCATCTCGAAGATGTGACGCGTGAACCCGCTGCAATCGAACCCGCCGCTGTCGCCCGAGCCGCCCAGGCGGTAGGGCACCCCGAGGAAGTTCATGGCGGTGATGACCATGTCCGAGGCGCCGTCACGCACCTTTTGGGCCAGAGTCGGTGTGCCCTGCGCCACATCAGACGGCATCAGGCCGCGCTCAATCAACAAACGCGACACTGCATCGAGCCGCTCGTCGGGAGCTGCGATGGCCGCGAACGGCCCCAAGACAAGAACCGCCCCGACGCTCAGCGCGAGCAGCCACCGGGCGCCGCGCTCGCCTCCCCCAACGGTCCGGGGGAGTGGCGCGGGACGGGTCAGCATGGCGCGCAGGATAGGCGACGCACTTGCGTGGCGTCAATCCGCCTGCGAGGGCTTGTCAGGGTCTGGAAACCCAGGGGTGCGAACATCGTCCCCTCAGTCCTGCACGGCGAATCCGGCCGTGCTCCAACCCCGGAGTTTCCATGTTCAAAGCGCTATTGCTCGAGAAAAACGAGTCCGGCTTTTCCGCGGCGGTGCAGCCGGTCGACGAGTCACAGTTGCCTGAGGGCGATGTGCTGGTCAGCGTGTCGCATTCGACGCTCAACTACAAGGACGGTTTGGCCATCACCGGGCGGGGTCCGGTGGTGCGTGCCTGGCCGATGGTGGCCGGCGTCGATGGTGCGGGCACGGTGCTGGAGAGCACGCATCCGCATTGGAAAGCGGGGGACAGCTTCATTCACAACGGCTGGGGCCTGGGCGAAACGCGCTGGGGTTGCCTGGCCGAGCGCGCCCGACTGAAGGGCTCCTGGTTGGTCAAACTGCCGCGCACGCTGACCACACGTCAGGCGATGGCCTTGGGCACGGCCGGCTACACCGCGATGCTGGCCGTGATGGCGCTCGAGCGCCACGGCCTGCGACCCGGTGACGGCGAGGTGCTGGTGACCGGCGCCACTGGCGGTGTCGGCAGCGTGGCCACGATGCTGCTGACCGGTCTGGGGCACCGCGTGGTCGCAGCCACCGGCAAGGCTCAGGAGGCCGACTACCTGAAGCGGCTGGGCGCAGCCCAGGTGATCGACCGCGCCGAGCTGTCGTCGCCGGGGAAGCCTTTCCAAAAGGAGCGCTGGTCGGCTGTGATCGATGCTGTGGGCAGCCACACCCTGGCCAACGCACTCGCGCAGACGCGCCACGGCGGCGTGGTGGTGGCGTGCGGGCTGGCGCAAGGCTCCGATCTCGCGACCACCGTCATGCCTTTCATCCTGCGCGGCGTGACGCTCACCGGCATCGACAGCGTCATGGCACCGCTGCCGCTTCGGGTCGAGGCCTGGGACCGGTTGGCCGAGGAGGTGGATCGCAATGCGCTTGAGGACATGGTCGAAGACATCGGGCTGGACGATTGCATTGCTCGCGCTCAGGATCTGATGAACGGGCACGTGCGCGGTCGTCTGGTGGTTGCGATCGGTTGAGTTTGGCTGGCAAGCGCTGGACCGGCTTAGAGTTGATGCCTGCCGGTCCGAGGCGCCCGAGTCGTCGCGCGCCGGCTGCCATGTCAACGATGCGGAGCCTCCCATGATCAAGAAATTTTTGTCTTTCTGTGCCGTGTTGGTGATGGTCGCGCTGGCCTCTCCAGCCTGGGCCGACCCGTACCAGGACACCATCAATGTGTTCAAGGCTGCCGGCCAGAGTGGCCGCTTCTTCAAGAGTGCCTATGGCTACGCGGTATTTCCCACGGTCGGCAAGGGCGGCATCGGTATTGGTGGCGCCTACGGCAGCGGCCAGGTCTTCCAACAGGGCAAGCACATCGGCGATGCATCGATGACTCAGTTGACCATCGGACTGCAACTCGGTGGTCAAAGCTACAGCCAGATCGTTTTCTTTGAGGACAAGCGATCGCTCGACGAGTTCACCAGCGGCAACTTCGAGTTTGGTGCCGAGGCGTCGGCCGTTGCCATCACGGCTGCCGCCGGGGCCAAGGCCAACACCGCCGGCAACTCGGCGGGCGTGAGCGGCAATGAGAACGATGCCAAGACGGTCGGCCGCTACGTCAAGGGCATGGCCACATTCACTGTGGTCAAGGGCGGCCTGATGTACGAGGCCTCGATCGGCGGGCAGAAGTTCAGTTACAAGGCGCGCTGAGTCCGCAGGGGCGCCGATGGCAGAGTCGTCGGCGCCTTGGCCCGCTGCGTGTCCGCAGATGGGTTAAAGAAGGTCTTGGATGTGCACGACTAGGGGCGGTCCGGGGTACGTCAGGCACCCGGCATAGCCCGGACCGAAATCGAGCATCAGCCAGTTCCAGTCTTCGCAGCGCGTGGCAAGTTGGTCGTCAGCCAGGCCGCAGCGGCATTCGTCGAATGCCTCGACGCAGATGTCACCAAGCGGCTTGCTCAGGCCATGACCCGTTGCTTTCACGGAGGCCTCCTTGCGCACCCAGGTGCTGATGAAGGCCTCGTTTCGAAGCTCCGGGGACAGCGAGCCCAGTCGTTGTAGCTCCTGGTTCGCCAGCACGTGCCGGAAGTCGTCAAGCTCTATCGCATCGGCCGGAATGGCTTCCACGTCCACGCCGAGCGGAGTGGAATTCGAAAACCCATGCACGACCCAGTCACCCGAATGGCTGCTGTTGAAATGAGGGCCGGGCTGTGTGGCCAGGCGGGGCTTGCCGAATTCCCCACGGTCAAATGCCACGCATGCCGGGTCGATGCCCAACCGCTGGCCCAGCAGCCTGCGCAGCGAGCCTTGCGAAATGACGTAGCGCTGGCGATCTGACTCGCGGTGAAAACCTGCCGCGCGCTGTCGTTCAACGGCGTCGAGCCGGTGCCAGTGCGTTTCGAGTTCAGACAATTGCTGCGGCACGAAGATGCGCCACAGGTCCACCCGCGGATCGTCAGCGCTTTTCACGGCTTCAGGCGTCAGAACCCAATGGTTCGCAAGTTCGCGGCGGGGCCAATTCCACACGCGCGAGATGCTTGACCAGAATCGACCCCAGCACGGCAGCGTTTTCCGGCTTGAGGACCTCTAGGTGCGCGCATTGCATGCTCTCCAGCTGCACGCCGCCGCCGACCAGTGCCCCCCAGCCCATTTCAGGGTCATCATCGATCAGTCCGGGATAGGCCGCGCGAACCTCCGCGCGTATCAGCAGCACGGATCCTGGGTAGAGGCTCGGCTCATAGCGCTCCCAGGCGCGGCCCACCGCGTTGGCCGAACGCTGCATCGCGAGGGCCGGTGAGGTCGAGGCCTCGGCGTTGTCGGCGAACAATGGGCGTTCTTCGGGCGCGAAGTATTTGCGCAGTCGCGAAACGCGTTCGGCCAGATAACGCGAGGCCTGAAGCGGCCTCAAGGCCAGACCATGACGAACATGCAGCCATGTCCGAACCAAAAACGGCGCTTGTTTGATGAATCCGCGCACGCCGCTGTCGAGCAGCGCCAGCAAGCCGACTTCAACCCCCGCGCCACGAAGCTGGCGCGCCATTTCAAACGCGATGTTGCCACCCAGCGAATAGCCAGCCAGGTGGTACGGGCCTTCGGGCTGCCATTGGCGCATGTCCATAATCATCCGGCGCGCCAGTTCCTCCAGCGTGAAGTCCTCGCCGGTGAGTCCGAACACTCCCGTGTCGAGCACACACAAAGGCCGATTCAGCCCCAGCTCGCGGGCCACCGCTCTGAAGGGCATGACGCCTCCGCCATAGCCTGCGATGGCGAACACAGCCTTGTGCTCGCCCATGGGTTGCAAGCTAACCACACACGAGTTGGGTGTGGCGATCTGCTGTTCGATCACCGCAGCCAGTTGCCGGATGCTCGGCGCCTGGAACAGCGCAGAGACGGTGAGCAGCGTGCCCAACGCCTGATCGATGCGGGTCAGCAGTCGGATGGCCAGAAGCGAGTGGCCCCCCAGTTCGAAGAAGTCATCCTGTACGCCGATCGTGTCCACACCGAACACGTCGCACCAGATGGCCGACAACCTGTGCTCCAGCGGCGAGACTGGCGTGTCGCCAGCCTGCGAATCCGATGTGTGCTGGGTGCACTCGATAGGGTCAGGCTCGAACCCCGGTTGCGGCAGCGCCTTGTGGTCAAGCTTGCCATTGGGCGTCAGCGGCAACGCACGCAGTGCCACGATCGCAAACGGGATCATGTAAGCGGGCAGGCGTTTTTTCAGTTCGGCCACCAGCAAGGCGGTATCGACCAAGCCGTCCGGGCTTACCACGTAGGCCACAAGCCGCCCGGCTCCCGAAGAATCCTTACTCAGCTGAACGACGGCCTGGTGGACACCGGTGCAGGCGACCAGAGCGGCTTCGATCTCGCCGAGTTCGATGCGAAAGCCGCGTAGCTTGACCTGACGATCGGCGCGTCCCAGGCAGTCGAGGTTGCCATCCGGCAGGTAGCGCACCAGATCGCCCGTGCGGTACAGCCGCTCGCCGGGCAGCGACGGGTCATCGATGAACCTTTCTGCGGTGAGCTCGGGGCGGTTCAGGTAACCCCTGGCCAAACCCGGTCCGCCGACGTACAGCTCGCCGACGACCCCGACGGGCACAGGCTCAAGCTGCACATCCAGCACCCAGCAGCGCGTGTTGGCGATTGGTCGCCCGATGGGAACGCGTGCGCCCAGCTCGGCGCTCGTCAACGGCGCTTCGAACCAGGTCGCGAAGGTGGTCGTTTCGGTCGGACCGTAGACGTTGAGCAAACGCGCTGGAGCAGCGGTATCGAGCACCCGCCTCAGCGCCGTTGGATCGATCGATTCGCCACCGAACAGCAGTTGCTTGAGGGCACCGAACATGCCGGGCGAGTTCGACGCATGCTCCTTGAAGAGCGACGTGGTCAGGAACAGCGTGTTGATTTGATGGGCTGTGATCTCACGGGCCAGTGCCGGACCGGACAGCAACACTTCCTTCGCAACGATGACGAGCTTCGCGCCGTTGAGCAGGGCACCCCAGATCTCGAAAGTCGCCGCATCGAACGAGCTGTTCGAGGCCTGGGCCACGACATCGTCAGGACCCAGCTGTACGTAGTCGGTATCGATCACGAGTCTGGCCACGGCATGGTGCTGCACCATGACGCCTTTGGGCGTGCCGGTGGAACCAGAGGTGTAGATCACGTAGGCGAGATCGTCTGCGGTGGCTAGCGGCAAGAGGTTGGTGCCGAGATGCGGCGCGAAGTCTTGCGCATCGCGATCGATGCACAGCACCCTGGCGTTGCCTGCGGGCAGCTGAGCGAGCAGCGCCTGCTCGGTGATGAGCACGGGCGCTGCAGTGTCGGCCAGCATGAACGCAAGCCGCTCGCTCGGGTACTCAAGGTCCAGCGGTACGTAGGCGCCACCGGCTTTGAGGGTGGCCACCAGCGCCACGATGAGGTCGGGACTGCGCTGCATGCACACGCCGACCAGTACACCCCGTTCGACGCCGAGACAGCGCAGCTGATGTGCCAGACGATTGGCGCGCGCGTTGAGCTCGGCGTAGCTGAGCGACGTGTCACCCATGGTGACGGCGACGGCATCTGGTTGGCACCAGGCCTTTGCTTCAAACAGTTGGTGCAAGTTGGGCTGCAGCGGATCCGAGTTTGCGCTGCCGCTCCAGCCCGACAGCAGTTCGAGTTCCAGCCGGTTCATCAGTGGCAGCCGTTCGATCGGTTGCGCGGGCTGGGCCACGATGGCATCGAGCAGGGTACCGAAATGCAAGACCAGGCGCTCGATGGTGGCCGCGTCGAAAAGCTGCGTGCTGTACTCCAGCGTGCCCCGCAGGCAGTCACCTTCCTCGCCGAGAGAAAGTGACAGATCGAATTTGGAGCTGGCGTTGTCCACAGCCAGCGGCTCGCTGCGCAAGTTGCCCAGTTCGAGCGTGCCTGGCGGTGTGTTCTGCAGCACGAAAACGACCTGATAGAGCGGATTTCTGCCCAGATCGCGCTGAGGGCTGAGCTCCGAGACCAATTTGTCGAATGGCTGCTCCTGGTGTTCGTAGGCCTGCAGACAGGTCTGCCTCACCCGAGCGAGCAGCGCGACGAAGCTCGGGTTGCCGGACAGGTCGCTGCGAATCACTAGCGTGTTGACAAAGTAGCCGATCAGCCCTTCGAATTCGGTCCGGTGACGACCGGCCACCGGCGAGCCCACCGCCACATCATGCTGACCCGAGTGGCGCATCAGCAGCACCTGGAAGGCCGCCAGCAGCACCATGAACAAGGTGGCGTTCTCGCGCCTTGCCAGCGCCTTGAGTTCGGCCAGCGTGTTCGGCGAAATCTCGACGTGCT
>CANBSV010000044.1 GCA_947372225.1 Burkholderiales bacterium
GGTCTCGAAGCCTGCGGCATGCAACTTGGCGGCGTTGTCCACGTAGCCGGGCAGGTGGGCGGCCGAGCACACCGGCGTGTAAGCGCCCGGCAGGCCGAACAGCGCGACCTTCTTGCCCTTGAGCAACGAGTCGGTGGTGACATCGACGATGCCGGCGTCGGTGAGTTGCTTGAAACTGCCGCTGGGCACGCGGTCGCCTTGCTTGATGGTCATGTCGTGATCCTGTGAGGTCTTTGAGGGGGTTGGGTCGAGCGAGCGGACGGCATCAAATCGGCCTGCACACCCGAGCCGCAAATTGTGGGTGCCCAGAGGCCGCAATGGGCGACTGAAAAAGTCGGGATTACACGGGGTTGCCTGAAACCGCCACGAGGCGCTCACCGGTGCCCGCGCCTTAACATCGACCGCTTTGCACCCGAGCACACGATGACGGTCCACCAGCCCCGAGGCGCAGTCGAAGCAGTGCTCGCTGCGCTGCTGCGTGGCACGCTGAAGCTGCTGCTCAAGCCGCTTTTCTCCCCGCGATTTTCGATTCCCTCCCAGCGCCGCTGGCTTGAGGGTCTGACTCGCAGTGCATTGCTGCCGCGCGGCGTGACGGTCGAGCCGGGCGAAGTCGCCGGCGTGCCGGGTGAGTGGCTGCGGCCCACCGGTACCACGCGGCCCGGAGCGCTGCTTTATGTGCACGGCGGCGCTTTTTGCGTCGGCTCGCCGGCCACCCACCGCGCGCTCACCACCCGGCTGGCTCTGCACAGCGGCTTGCCGGTGTTCGCGCCGCACTACCGGTTGGCGCCCGAGCACCCCTTTCCGGCCGGCCTCAACGATGTCGAGGCGGTCTACCGCGCCTTGAGTGCCGTCGGGCCGGTGGTGGTGGCGGGTGATTCGGCCGGCGGCGGGCTGGCGCTTTCAGTGGCGGCGGCCCTGCGCGACGAGGGCGCCGTGATGCCGGCAGCGCTGGTGCTGCTGTCGCCGTGGGCCGATCTGACGATGCGCCACGGACCGCTGGTGCCGCCACCCGGCGAGGCCATGCTCAGTGCGCCCTGGGCGGCGATGTGTGCCGCGCACTATCTGGGTGGCACGCCGGCCGACGATGCGCGCGTCTCGCCGCTGCTGGGCGACCTGTGCGGATTGCCGCCCACGCTGGTTCAGGCCGGCACCGACGAGATGCTGCACGACCAGGCGCTCGAGTTGCACGCTGCGCTCGAGGCCGCCGGGGTCGAGTCGACCTGCGACATCACCGCCGGTCGCTGGCATGTGTTCCAGACCCATGGTGGCGTGCTGCGCAGCGCCGACGACGCCATCGAGCGCATCGCCCGATTTGTGATGCCTCACCTGGCCGCCGCCACGCCCGTTCAGACCTCGAAGCACCAGGTGGTGATCCTGGGTGCGGGCATGTCGGGGCTGTGCATGGCCATCAAGCTCAAGCGCGCGGGCATCGATGACTTCGTGATCCTCGAAAAGCAGCCCGGACTGGGTGGCACCTGGTGGGACAACACCTACCCCGGCGCCCAGGTCGATGTGCCGGCGCCGCTGTATTCGTTTTCCTTCGCGCCCAACCCCGGCTGGTCGCGCCGGTTTGCCTGTGCGCCCGAGATTCAGGCCTACATGCAGCGTCTGGCCGCGCGCCACGGACTGCTGGCGCACATCCGGCTGGGCACCCGGCTGACCGAAGCGCGCTTTGACGAGGCCGCCGCCGTGTGGAACTTCGCCACCGAGCGCGGCGACACGCTGCAAGCGCCCTTCTTCGTGTGCAGCACCGGGCCGCTGAGCCAGGTGCGCTGGCCCGACATTCCCGGCCTGGCCGAATTCCAGGGCCGCAAGGTGCATTCGGCGCGTTGGGATCACAGCGTCTCGATCGAAGGCCAACGCGTGGCCGTGATCGGCACCGGCTCGACCGCCGCGCAACTGGTGCCGCCGCTGGCCGACAAGGCGCAGAAACTCCACGTGTTTCAGCGCACCGCCAATTGGGTGATGCCGCGCGCCGATCGCACGTACCACTGGCTCGACCACCTGCTGGCCCATGTGCCGCCCTATGCGGCCATGGTCCGCTGGAACTGGATGCAGGTGCTCGAATGGGGCCGTCGCGGCTTCGACGAAGGCACGCTGGCGCGCCGGGTGCTGTTGAAGGTGGCCGGTGTGCACCGCCACAGGCAGGTGCGCGACGAGGCGCTGCGCGCTCGCCTGGTGCCACCGTACCCCCTGGGTTGCAAGCGCATCATCTATTCGAACGATTTCTATCCGGCGCTGGGCCGCCCGAATGTCGAGCTGGTGACAGAGTCGATCGAACGCATCACCGCGCACGGCATCGTCACCGCCGATGGGTGCGAGCGGCCGATCGACACGCTGGTG
Organism: Burkholderiales bacterium; assembly: GCA_947372225.1. Lineage (GTDB taxonomy): Bacteria > Pseudomonadota > Gammaproteobacteria > Burkholderiales > Burkholderiaceae_C > PBB1. The sequence goes on from CANBSV010000044.1 coordinate 2,344, forward strand.
TGCGCCACCGGCTTCGATGCGGTGCAACTGCTGTCGTCGTTGCAGGTCAGCGGGCTCGAAGGCCGCATGCTGCGCGACGCGTGGCAACAGGGCCCCGAAGCGTTTCACGGCATCACGGTGGCCGGATTTCCAAACATGTTTTTGATGCTGGGCCCCAACACCGGCACCGGTCACACTTCGACGCTGCTCTACATTGAGCCTGAGGCCGACCACGCCATCGCCTGCATGCAGGCGGTTCGCACCGGTGGCCACCGCTGGATCGATGTGCGCGCGGAGGTGTTTCGCGAGCACAACCGGCGCTTGCAGGGACGGCTCGACGGCTCGGTGTGGAGCCATTGCCGCAGCTGGTATCGCATGGACACGGGCCGCATCGTCGCCCTGTTCCCGGGTTTCACACGCGAGTACGTGCAGGCCACCCGCCAGCCGGACTTCGCTGATTACCGTTTTGGTTGAGTTGATGAACGATCGACATTCCCCCCGGCCACAGGCCACCCCCGAGCCCGACTTCGCGGCTGTGCGAGTGGATCGCGCAATCACCGAGCTCAAGCATGGCCGCGCCGTGCGGGTGAGCGACGACGAGGGTGCTGCGCTGGTGATTGCCTCGGTCGAAGCGCTCACCGCCACGCGCTTGGGCTGGTTCGCTGATCTGGGCGTGCCGATGCAGTTGCTGCTGGGCGGCGATCGCCGGCATGCGCTGGGCGCTGACACGATGGCAGCCGGCCCGATGCGCGTGGACTTGCCGCTCGGCGCGAGCCTCGATGACGTGATGCGACTTGCCGCCGTGACGCCGCTGGGCGAGTCGCGAACCGAACTGTCGCATCGTCTGCGCAGCGGCGCACGTCCCGCCTCGGCGGACACTCCTGCGATGCTCAGCGCGCTGCAACTGGCCAAGCGCGCGCGCCTCGCACCAGCCTTGCTGATGGTCGTCGAGCAGCCCGCCAACGCGCCTCAGGTGGCTGCGGCGCAACTGCTTGGTGTGTCGGGCGCCGATTTGCAGCACACGCACGGCGCGATCGTCCCCAAGTTGCGCCGAATCAGCGACGCACACGTGCCGCTGGCCGCGCGTGAGGACTGCGAACTGGCGCTGTTTCGCGAGGAAAACGGCGGCGCGGAACACCTGGCCATCATCGTCGGGCAGCCCGACCTGAGCCAGCCTGTGCCGGTGCGGTTGCACTCGTCGTGCCTGACCGGCGACCTGCTGGGCAGCTTGCGCTGCGATTGCGGCGATCAGTTGCGCCGAGCGGTGGAGCGGCTGGCGGTCGACGGCGGCGTGCTACTGTACCTCGAGCAGGAAGGCCGCTCGATCGGGTTGGCCAACAAGCTGCGCGCCTACCGGCTGCAAGACGCCGGACTCGACACCCTGGACGCCGATCACCACCTCGGCTTTGCGGCCGACGAACGCGATTACGGGGCGGCGGTGGCAATGCTGCGCGAACTGGGCATTTCGCGCATCCGCTTGCTCACCAACAACCCGAAGAAGATCGATGCGTTGGCCGCCGGCGGGATCGAGGTGGTCGAGCGGCTGTCACTGCACGCGCCAGTCAACCCGCACAACGCGCGCTACATCGAGACCAAGCAGCAGCGCGCCGGGCACCTCAAGGAAGACTGAGCGAGCCGCGGTGCGGGCTCGCCCGGGATCAGGCAGCGATCTCGGAGGCTTGCGCCGCCGCAGCCGAGTCGAGGCACTTGTTGCACTTGCCCAAGCCGCGCAGGCGTGGATCAGGCTTGCCTTCTCCGGTCTTGAAATTGGCCTGGCAGCGGCGGCACACGTACATCTTCGAGCTCGACATCATGGGCTTGATGCCGGGCTCCGACGACGGCCGGGCGGCCGAATACTCGGCCTGGGTTTGTCGCAGCTTGACGTTTTCGGGCGTTGCGGCAGCAGGGGTCTTGGTTCGTGGGGTGGCCATGGCGCGGGGTGAACCTCTCAGATAAAGCCGACACGTCAGGGGCCTGAGCGTGTCAATGAAGCGCGTATTGTCCGCGCACTGAGGCTTTCGTGCTGACAAACGGACGCAAAGAACCCTCAAAGAACACGACTGGGCTCAATTCAGGCGCCAATCCTTCGGTCATCGCCGGGCCGGGCGTGAGCCGGGGACCGGCACCGGCACCGGCAACCTTCCCGGGCGCGTCAAGCCGCCGGCCTGGCCAGGCGCCCGGCCGCTCTCAGTCCGTCGGTGAGTTGTTTCGGGTCGTTCAAGCGCCATGGCTGCAACTGCGCCGGCACCGCGTGCGCTCCGTAGCCCCAGCTCACCAGTGCGGACGCACAGCCGGCGGCTTGTGCGGCCAGCATGTCTGGTGGCGCGTCGCCCACCATCAGCACGCGTTCGACCGGCACGCCCAGCACCAGCGCGGTGGTTTGCAGCGTCAGCGGCAGCGGCTTGCGCTGCGCAGCCGAGTCGGCACCCTGCACGTGCAGCAAGTACGGTTGCAAGCCTGCTGCCTCGACCACGGCCTGCGCCAGGGGCGATGGCTTGTTGGTCACCACCGCGATGGGCAGCCGGCCGTGCAGCGCGTGCAGCGCTTCCATGATGCCCGGGTAAACCGAGCCGTGGTCGAACGGTGCTGCGTGCGACGCCTCGATGAAGCGCTGGTGGAGACGTTCGCGCAGCGCGAGGTCTTCGCTGTCAGCGCCCCGGGCCACAAGGGCACTGGCGATCAGCGCATTGGGGCCATTGCCGATCCAGCCTCGCACCGTGGCCAGATCGAAGGGCTGCAGCCCGATCGATGCCAGCGTCGCGTTCAGCGCGTGGGCGATGTCGGCCGCGCTGTCGATCAGCGTGCCGTCGAGGTCGAACACGACGGCGTCGATGTGACCCAGCTCAGGCGTCATGCGCGCGCCGGGTGGGGGCTCGGCGCAGGCGCTGGCCGGCCAGCGCGTTGTCGCGGATGGCCGCGATCGATTCGCGGTAGCGCCCGCCGCTGAAGACCGCCGAGCCGGCGACCAGCGTGTCTGCACCCGCGCTGCCCACGCGCTGCGCGTTGTCGGCCTTGATGCCGCCATCGACCTCGAGCCAGATGTCGCGCCCGGTGGCGTCGATGCGCCGGCGCACGGCTTCGATCTTGGGCAGCACGTGCTCGATGAAGCTCTGGCCGCCGTAACCCGGATTGACCGACATCAGCAACACCAGATCGAGCTGCTCGAGCACGTGGTCGAGGCAGTTCAGCGGCGTGGCCGGGTTGAGCACCAGCCCGGCCTTCATGCCCAGGGAGCGGATCAGCTGCACCGTGCGGTCGATGTGCTCGCTGGCTTCGGGGTGGAACGAGATCAGCGAGGCGCCCGCCTGCGCAAACATCGGGATCAGCGCGTCGACCGGTTTGACCATCAGGTGCACGTCGATGGGCACCGGCTGATCGCCCCGCACGGCGTACGGCTTGATGGCCTGACACACCAGCGGGCCCACCGTCAGGTTGGGCACGTAGTGGTTGTCCATCACGTCGAAGTGGATCAGGTCGGCCCCGGCCTCGATGACGGCGGTGACTTCCTCGCCCAGGCGGGCGAAGTCCGCGGACAACAAGCTGGGGGCGATGCGCATGGTCGGGCTCGTCATGGTGGTGTGCCTTGCAAGGGGTGGGTGGCGCGAGGCCGTGTCGCGCTATTTTCCGGCGATTCGCTGATCTTCCGGGGCATGGCGTTAACCTCGCGATCGCGCCCCCGGCGCTGCCTGCCACCGAGAGCTTGCCGACGTCAACCGCGCGGCCCCCCAGACCATGTGGATCGTTCGCTACGCCCTCAGCCGCACCTACAGCATCGGCGTGCTGGCCATCTTGCTGGTGCTCGTGGGCACACTGTCGGCGCGGCGGCTGTCCACCGACATCCTGCCGTCGGTCGACACGCCCAGCGTCAGCGTGATCTGGACCTACTCCGGGCTCAATGCGCGCGAGATGGCTGCCAAGATTTCCTCGTTTGGCGAGCTGGTGATCCTCAACAACGTCGACGACGTGCTCGAGGTGCGATCCGAAACCACCGACGGCGTGGCCATCATCAAGGTCGACTTCCAGCCCTACGTCGAACTGAGTCTGGCGCTCACCCAGATCAACTCGGTGTCGCAGACCATCTTGCGTCGCATGCCCACAGGCACGTCGCCGCCGCTGATCGTGCGCAACTCGGCGTCGAGCCAGCCGGTGCTCAACCTGGTGCTGAGCTCCGACACCCTCGACGACAGCGGCCTGTACGACTTCGCCCGGCTGCAGCTGCGCGGCCAGATCCAGACCATTCCGGGCGTGCGCATGTCGCTGCCCTACGGCGGCGCGTCGCGTCAGGTGATGGTCGAGCTCGACCCTCAGGCGCTGCAGACCTTTGGTCTGAGCGCCTCCGATGTGAGTGCGGCCGTGTCGGCACAGAACCTCACGCTGCCGTCGGGCACGCTGCGCGAGGGTCGCATTGAATACAAGGTGGCGATCAACGCCAGCCCGACCGCGGTGGCCGATTTCGCTGACCTGCCGATCCGCCAGGTCGACGGCCGCGTGGTCCGCCTGAGCGACGTGGCCAGTGTGCGCGACGGCCCCGCGGTTCAGACCAACCTGGCGCGGCTCAACGGCGCCAACGCGGTGCAGGTGTCGATGCTCAAGCTCGGTGGCGCGTCCACCGTGGACATCGTCGATCAGATCCTCGCTCGGCTGCCCGAAATCCGCGCGGCCGCGCCGCCCGGAACACGCATCGAGCCGCTGTTCGATCAGAGCGTGTTCGTGCGTGCAGCCGTGCGCAACGTGCTCAACGAGGGCGTGCTGGTGGGCGCACTGGTGGCCACCGTGGTGCTGCTCTTCATCGGCAGCCTGCGCTCGACGCTGGTGGTGCTCACGTCGATCCCGCTGGCGCTGCTCGGCTCGGTGGCGGCGCTCTACGCCACGGGCCAGACCTTCAACCTCATGACGCTGGGCGGCCTGGGACTGGCCATCGGCATCCTCGTCGACAACGCGCTGGTCGAGATCGAGAACTGCAACCGCCGCATCGCTGCCGGAGAGCCGGTGCGCCAGGCCATCCTCAACAGCGCGGGCGAGGTGGTGTTTCCGGAGTTCGTCTCCACGCTGTGCATTTGCATCGTGTTCCTGCCGATCTTCCTGCTGACGGGCGTGCCGGCGTATGTGTTCAAGCCGATGGCCTGCGCGGTGGTGTTCGCCATGATCGGCAGCTTCTTGCTGTCGCGCACGCTGGTGCCGTGTCTGGCATACCTGCTCATCCCTGGCGAGCTCAGGCGCCGCGCGGCGCGCGGGCTTGATGTGGTCGAGCGCATCCACCACCACGTCGAGCGCGCTCTCGACGCCCTTCGCGACCGCTACATCACGTTGTTGCAGCTTCCGGCCTCGCGCTCGTGGTGGCTGTGGGTGATCGTGCTGGCCGTGCTGGGCGGCGGTGCGTGGGGCGCGCGCCGTCTGGAGCAGGGCTTTTTCCCGCGCACCGATGCCGGCCTGATGCGCTTGCATGTGCGTGTGCCCACCGGCACACGCCTCGAGGAAACGGCGCGCATCTTTTCCGATGTGCAGCTGGCCATCCGGCGTGTGGTGCCCGCCGGCGAGATCGACGTGATCGCCGAGGTGATCGGTCAGCCCGAGCCGGTGAATCTGGCCTGGATCGACAGCGCGGCGGCGGGCAGCTTCGATGGCGAGATCGACGTCGAGCTCGTGCCGGGCCATGCGCCGATCGCGTCGTATCAATCGGCGCTACGGCGCATGCTGGCGGCCGACTTCCCGCAACTCATCGTGTTCTTCCGGCCGGCCGACACCACCGCGCTGACGCTGGCGGGAGCCTCGCCCACCGATCTCGACTTCCGCGTGGTCGGCCGTGACGTGCCGGGCAACCGCGAGGCGGCTGCCAGCCTGATGGCCGCGCTCAAGAAGACCCCGGGTGTCGAGGACGTGACGCTGCGCCAGGTGTTCGACTTGCCGCAGATGTACATCGAGGTCGACCGCACCCGCGCCTTGCAGCTCGGGGTGACCTACCAGCAGGTGGCCAGTGCGGTGTTGTCGGTGCTGGGCACCTCGGGCACGGTGTCGCCATCGTTCTGGGCCGATCCGGCCAACGGCAATTCGTACCCCGTGCAGGTGATCGCCACGCCGCTGTCGCTCGACAGCGTGCAAACGCTGATGAACACGCCGGTGCGGCTCGGTGCGGCGGGCCAGACCGTGCTGCTGGGCAGCGTGGCCACGGTCAAGCAGCGCCGCGTCCCGGCCAGCGTCACCCGTGTCACGCTGGCACCCTCATTGAATGTGCTGGCCAACCTGAGCACCGAAGACCTCGGTGGCGTGCTGCGCGCCATCGAGCCCACCCTGTCCGAACTGCGTGCCGCACAGAAGCCGGGCAACAAGATCGAGCTGCGCGGCCAGGGCCAGACCATGAATCAGGCCTACGGCGAACTCGCCAGCGGGCTGCTGCTGGCCATCGTGCTGGTGTTCCTGGTGCAAGCGGTCAACTTCCAGTCGTGGCTGTTGCCGCTCAACGCGATGGCCGCGCTGCCGCTGGCGCTGTGCGGCGCGGTGCTCGGACTGTGGCTCACGAACACGCCGCTCAGCGTGCCTGCGCTCATGGGCATGATCATGGTGGTGGGCGTGTCCACGGCCAACAGCGTGCTCATCACCAGCTTTGCGCGTGACCGCGTGGCCGAGGGCTTCACGCCGCGCGACGCTGCCATGGCCGCGGCCCGCACGCGGCTGCGGCCGGTGCTGATGACCGCCACCGCGATGATCCTGGGCGTGCTGCCGATGGCGCTGGGCCTGGGTGAAGGCGGCGAGCAAAACGCTCCGCTCGGGCGCGCGGTGATCGGCGGGCTGCTGCTGGGCACGCTGGCCACGCTGGTGCTGGTGCCGCTGCTGTTCACGCGGCTGGGCCGGGCGCGCCGCCCCGACCCTGCCGAGGCCGTTGCCCAAACCACCGTGTGAGACTCCCGACCATGACCCGACACTGCACCGCTCCTCGTGCCCGACCGCTCATCGCCGCGCTGATCGGTAGCACGTTGCTGGTCCATGGCGTGGCGCAGGCCCAGAGCGCTCCGTCACCCCAGGCCGCGGCCAGCGCCGCGTCGGCCGCGTCGGCGCCGCAGGTGCACGTGGTGATCGCGACCGCCTCGCCGATGAAGCTCACGCTGCGCCTGCCCGCGCGCGCAGCACCTGCCGAAGAAGCGCGCATCTTTGCGCGCACCAGCGGCACGGTCGCCGAGCGGCGCGTCGATCTGGGCGACCGCGTCAACGCCGGCGATCTGCTGCTGCGCATAGCCGCGCCCGAGGCCGACCAGTCGCTCGAGCGCGCCCGTGCGGCGCTCGCGCAGGTCGTCGCGCGCGAGCAGCTCGCGCAGCTCAATCTCGATCGGGCCCGGCCGCTGGTCGAGCAGCAGTTCCTGTCGCCGGGCAGTCTCGACAGTCTGGTTGCCAGCCTGGGGGTGGCACACGCCGACACCGCCGCTGCGCGCGCCGAGGTCAAGCGGCTCGAAGCGTTGCAGCAGTTTCAGCAGGTGCGCGCGCCGTTCGCCGGCGTGATCACCGAGCGCTTGGTCGAGCGAGGAGACCGCGTCTCGGGCGACGGCGGTGATGCCGCGGCCTACCTGCTGCGGCTTGCGCGCCTGAACGAGTTGCGCGTGGTGGTCGACGTGCCACAGTCGGCCGCCATCGACGTGCCGCTGGGTGCGCCGGTCAAGCTCACGTTTCGCGAGTTTCCCGGCGAGACCTTCAACGCCACCTTGCGACGGCGCTCCGGCGCCATCGACGCGTCCACCGGCACCATGCGCATCGAGCTCGCGCTGCCCAATGCCGACCTGCGCGTGCCTGCAGGGCTGCGCGGCGAAGCCATCTTCGAGGTCAACAGCCTGGGCGGCGTGCGCGTGCCCGCCGCCGCGTTGCTCAGCCGTGATGGAAAGCCGCAGGTGGCCACCGTCGACGCGCAAGGCCGGCTGCGATTCCTGGCCGTTCAGGTCGACCGCACCGCCGACCGCGACGTGGTCATCCGCAGCGGCCTCGAGGCCGGCGCCAAGGTCGTGACGTCGCTCGGATCCATGCTGCGCGAAGGCGCGGCGGTGAACATCGCGCCGTAGGTGGAAAATCCCGGGTTGTTTCAACCCCCAACCTTGCCGAGTCCATGAGTGCATTCAACGAAGAGCGCGTGCTGAGCGTCCACCACTGGACCGATCGCCTGTTCAGCTTCACCACCACCCGCGATCCGAGCCTGCGCTTTTCCAACGGGCACTTCACGATGATCGGCCTGCGTGTCGACGGCAAGCCGCTGCTGCGCGCTTACAGCATCGTGAGCCCCAACCACGACGAGCACCTCGAGTTCCTGAGCATCAAGGTGCAAGACGGCCCGCTGACCTCGCGGCTGCAGCACATCCAGGTGGGCGACTCCATCATCGTGGGCAAGAAGCCCACCGGCACGCTGCTGATCGACTACCTGCTGCCGGCCAAGAACCTGTACCTGATCGGCACCGGCACCGGCGTGGCGCCGTTCCTGAGCATCATCCGCGACCCCGACACCTACGAGCGCTTCGAAAAGGTCATCCTCATCCACGGCGTGCGCGAGGTGAAGGAGCTGGCCTATCACGACTACCTCACGCGTGAGCTGCCTGCGCACGAGTTCCTCGGCGAGATGGTGACCAACCAGATGCTGTACTACCCCACGGTGACGCGCGAGCCGTTCGTCAACCAGGGCCGCGTGACCACGCTGCTCGACAACGGCAAGCTGTGCGCCGACCTCGGCCTGCCACAGCTCAACCGCGAAACCGACCGCGTGATGATCTGCGGCAGCCCCGAGATGCTGCGCGATCTCAAGACCATGATGGAAGTGCGCGGCTTCAAGGAAGGCAACACCTCGACGCCTGGCGACTTCGTCATCGAGCGCGCGTTCGTCGAGCAGTAAGACCCGCTCGGCCGCGGCCCGCGGTGCTCGCCGCCGGGTCGCCGACCGGGTTGGCGATCACCACTGAAGCGTTTCGCCGCGGTGGTTGAAAAACCCGCCGCTGTCGGCCTCGCTCAGGCCGTCGATCGTGGCCAACAACCGCGCGGCGCACTGCGCAGGCGTTTGCACCTCCAGCCCCGACTTCGAGAACGGCCCCGACAGCCGCGTGGCCACCGTGCCCGGGTGCAGCGCCACGCAGATCGCCTGCGGCTGGCGCCGCGCCAGCTCGATGGCCGCGGTGTGCACCAACTGGTTGAGTGCCGCTTTCGACGCGCGGTAGCTGTACCAGCCGCCCAGCCGGTTGTCGCCGATGCTGCCGACCTTGGCCGACAGGCTGGCGAACACCGCACGCCCGCTGCGCGGCAGCAATGGCAACAGGTGCTTCATCAGCAAGGCCGGCCCGATCGCGTTGACCGCAAACGCGTGTGCCATGTGGGCGGCATCGATCTGGCGCCAGGATTTCTCGGGCTCGAAGCCGTCGCCGTGCAAGAAGCCGGTGGCATCGATCACCAGCCGCAGCTCGGCACCGCTGCGCTCCACGGCACTGGCAATGAGCGCGGCGGCGGCTTCGATGCTGGCTTCGACGGTGATGTCGAGTGCGATGTCGAGCGCGCCGGTGGCGCCGCTTGCGGACCGACCCAGCGCCAGCACCTGCGTGTAGCGCGCATCGGATCGCAGCTGTTCACACAGCGCCCGGCCCACGCCGCCCGATGCGCCGATCACCACCGCCGTGGACGTCCCGGCGCCTTCGGCTTTCCGCGAAGGCGCGGCTGCGTCGGTCAACTGGATCCGGGCTTGTTGGTGTCGGCGGCCGCTGCGGCGGCCAGTGCCACGCAGGCGTTGCACTTGCCCAGACCCGGCATGCGCAGGTCAGGCTTGCCGTCGCCGGTCTTGAAGTTGGCATGGCAGCGCCGGCAGACGTACATCTTGGCGCTGGACATCATCGACTTGGAGCCGGCTGTCGAGGCTGGACGCTGAGCCGAATACTCGGCCTGGGTTTGGCGCAGTTTTTGGGCGCCCGGCGCAGGCGCGGTGGATTTGGGGTTTCGAGTGGCCATGTCGGGCAGATGAAACGACGAGCATTCGGTGCGGATCCCGCACCATCGAGACAGGTGTGAATTGTCCGTGCAAACCGGTGCGTGCGACATATTTCGTCACGCTTGTGGCACCTTCGCGCCGGCTTGCGGTGATGCGGCCGGCGTGCTCCACGCTGGTGCGCGAGGGAGTGGCACCGAAGTTGCTGGACGTTGGTTCGAGAGAAGCGCTCCGCGCAAGCGGCGCTGCTTGATCAACCAGACAGCTAGGGTTCCGTGCCCGGTGCGTGCACCGGGTGGCCTGGTCCGAGAGCGGTCGGCTGCAGAGGTCTTGCGGCTCCACGGAGGGATAAAAGCCCGGGAGGATGCAGTTGCCGTTGGTGGTGACGCGCGCTCCTCTCACGTTGCTTGTTTTGCCCCTGCCACCACTGGAGCCTGCGTTGACCACCACCGCCCCCACCTCCGATCCCTCGAGCGGCCCGATCGCCCCGCGTCCCGCGTCTTCGCCTTTGCCACCGCCGCCCAGCATCTGGGCGATCGCTGGGCGACTGTCGCGCGGCCACTACTGGGCCTTCGCCGCACTCGGTCTGGTGCTGCCTTTCGTGGCATGGGGGCTGGTTGCGGCCAGTGGCTGGGTCGACCCGGTGTTCCTGCCCGGCCCTCTGTCGGTGCTCGAGCGCATGCACACCTGGCTGATGGAAGACGATCTGATCGCCGACACCGGCATCAGCATCTACCGCGTGGTCGCCGGCTTTGCGCTGTCGGCCGCGCTGGCGCTGCCGCTGGGGCTGCTGATTGGTGCGTTCCGGCCCGTCGAGGCGCTGCTCGAGCCGCTCACCGACTTCATCCGCTACATGCCGGCGGTGGCCTTCATTCCGCTGGTGATGCTGTGGTTCGGCATCGAGGAAAGCGCCAAGATCGCCATCATCTTCATCGGCACCTTCTTCCAGATGGTGCTGATGGTGGCCGAGAACGTGCGCCTGGTGCCCACCGCGCAGATCGAGGCCGCGCAGACCATGGGCGCAACGCGCGGCGAAATCATCCGCCTGGTGCTGCTGCAGTCGGCCAAGCCGGCCATGCTCGACACGCTGCGCATCACCATGGGCTGGGCCTGGACGTACCTGGTGGTGGCCGAACTGGTGGCCAGCAACTCGGGCCTGGGCTACGCGATCCTGAAGGCACAGCGCTTTCTCAAGACCGACACCATCTTCGCCGGGATCATCCTCATCGGGCTGATCGGCCTGCTGATGGACCAGGCCTTCCGCTGGCTGCACCGCCGCGCCTTCCCCTACATGCACTTCAAGCGCTGAGCCCAGGAGCCGCCATGACCCATCCATCCGTCACTGCCGTGCCCAAGGTGCAGATCAAACACGTCGGCAAGGTGTTCGCCGGCGCGCCACCGGGCACGCCGTCCGCGCTGCAAGACATCAACCTGTCGATCAGCGACAACGAGTTCGTCACCCTGGTGGGCGCTTCGGGCTGCGGCAAGTCCACGCTGCTGCGCATCCTGGCCGGGCTCGAGCACCACAGCTCGGGCGAGGTGCTGTGCAACGGCCAGGCCATCACCGGCCCCGGCGCCGACCGCGCCATGGTCTTCCAGCACTACAGCCTGTACCCGTGGCTCACGGTGATGGAAAACATCAAGTTCAGCCGGCTGCTCAAGGTCAAGCGCGAGAACCTGTCCTCGTCCGATGTCGAAGCCGCCTCGGGGCGTGCCGAGGCGCTGCTCAACCTGATCGGTCTGGCCAAGGTGGCCAACGCCTATCCGAGCCAGCTCTCGGGCGGCATGCAGCAACGCGTGGCGATTGCCCGCGCGTTGATGGGTCGCCCGCAGGTGCTGCTGATGGACGAGCCCTTCGGCGCGCTCGACGCGCAGACCCGCGAGGTGATGCACGACCTGATCCTGCACATCCACCGCATCGAAAAGACCACCATCGTGTTCGTCACCCACGACGTCGACGAGGCGATCTACCTGGGCCAGCGCGTGGTGCTGATGGCGCCGCGCCCGGGCCGCGTCGATCGCATCCAGCACGTGCCGCTGCCCACGCGCCGCCAGCAGGACATGAAGCACAGCGAGCCGTTTCGCGAACTGCGCGCCGAGATCCTCGCCAGCATCCGCGAAAGCTCGGGCATGGCCACCGACCTCGACCTGCTCGAAAAGCTCAGCCAGCAAAGCGAGGCGATTTGAGATGGTCTCCCTCTGTGCTGGCGCACCCGTCTTGCTTTTGAGCGATCGCCCGTGCGGGGCGAGCGCTCAGCGGCCCGACGGCTGGCCCCTCGCGTCGCGAGGGGTGCCCTGCGTTGCTCGGGCCTCGGGGCAGGTCCGCAAACTCGGCCGTGGGTACACGGCCTCAGACATGCGGTCAGGGCGGCCACCGCGAAGCGGATCCAGCGTCTCGCGCCCGGCCTGTTGTGCAACCGGCTCTTCCCACGCACCACTCACTCCATCAACCCGTCGTTGAAACCAAATTGCCCATGCAAACCTGCTTCGACACCCTCACCCCCCTGGCGCGCGCTGCGGTGCCGGATCACTCCACGCCGTTTTCGCCTGCGCTCGTGCTGTGGGAAGACATGCTGCCCGGTGGTGCGCACTGGTCGGGCGTGCTGCGCCGTGGCACCACGCTGCGGCTGACCGACCTCGAAGGCCGCGCCAACGTGTCGGCGCTGTTCTTCAACCAGGAAGAAAAGACCGAGCGCTACAACATGCCCGACACGCTGAAGGCGCAGCACACCGCGCATCTCACTCGCGGCCATGCGCTGTATTCCGACATGGGCCGGGTGCTGTGCTCCATTCCCGACGACAGCTGTGGCTGGCACGACACCGTGTGCGGCGTGATGGACGCAGCGACCTCGCACCAGCGCTTCGGCGAGGCCAACTACCAGCAGCACCGCAACGCGATGCAGCGCAACGGACACGACGGCTTCGTGGTCGAGTTGGCCAAGTGGGGTCTGGACAAGCGCGACCTGGTCGCCAACGTGAACTTCTTCAGCAAGGCGGTGGCCGATGCCGCCGGCCGGCTGCGATTCGACACCGCACACCGCGCCAGCGGCCAGCACGTCGACGTGCGCTTCGAGATGAACGTGCTGGTGGTGCTGTCGGCCGCGCCGCACCCGCTCGACCCGGCCACCACCTATGCGCCCACGCCGGTGGGCCTGACCGCCTGGCGATCGGGCACCGCCGGCGCCGACGACATCTGCCGCCGCCACTGCGCCGAGAACGACCGCGGCTTCATCAACACCGAAAGGGGCTTCCTGTGATGTCCGCCACCGTGGAAAGCACGCTCAACCCCGCCGATGCGGTGATCGACGAGACCTGCCTGGCCGGCGACCCGTGGGCCAAGATCGTGAAGAAGGGCCAGACCCTGCGCATCGTCGACCTTGAAGGCAATCAGGCGGTCGACACCATCTTCTACAGCGCGGCCGATGTCGGCGAGCGCTACAGCCTGACCCACACCATCCAGGCGCAAGGCGCGATGTACCTGACGCTGGGCTCGGTGCTGATGTCGAGCGAAGGCCGTCCCATGCTCACCATCACCGCGGACACCTGCGGCCGCCACGACACGCTGGGCGGGGCGTGCTCCTGCGAGAGCAACACCGTGCGTTACGCGCTCGAAAAGCGCTACATGCACAGCTGCCGCGACAGCTTCATGCTGGCGCTGTCGCACACCGACGATGGCACGGGCGACATCCCCCGCCTGACCAAGCGCGACGTGGTGTCGAACATCAACTTCTTCATGAACGTGCCCGTCACGACCGAAGGCCGTCTGACCTTCGAGGACGGCATCTCCGCGCCTGGCAAGTACGTCGAGATGCGCGCCGAGATGGACGTGGTGGTGCTGGTGTCGAACTGTCCGCAACTGAACAACCCGTGCAACGGCTACAACCCGACGCCGGTGCGCTTTCTGGTCTGGGATCCCGTTTGAGGCTTCCACCGCGCCGGACGACCGGCGTGCGTTTTTCCTGATCGCAGGACGACCTGCCTTCCCGCCGAGTCCGCCATGTTCAACAAGGTCCTGATTGCCAACCGCGGCGCCATTGCCTGCCGCATCATCCGCACGCTCAAGCGCCTGGGCGTGGGCTCGGTGGCGGTGTATTCCGAAGCCGATGCCGGCGCGCTGCACGTGACGATGGCCGACGAGTCGGTGTGCATCGGCCCCGCACCGGTGGCCGCGAGCTACCTCAACAGCGCGCGGCTCATCGAGGCCGCGCTGGCCACTGGCGCGCAGGCCATCCACCCCGGCTACGGCTTCCTGTCCGAAAACGCCAGCTTCGTCGAGGCCTGCGAGGCCGCCGGACTCGTGTTCCTGGGCCCGACGCCGCAGCAAATGCGCCTCTTTGGCCTGAAGCACACGGCGCGCGCGCTGGCCACATCAAGCGGCGTGCCGCTGCTGCCGGGCACCGGCTTGCTGGCCGATCTGGACGAGGCGCTGGCCAGCGCCGAACGCATCGGCTACCCCGTCATGCTCAAGAGCAGCGCGGGCGGCGGCGGCATCGGCATGCAGATGTGCGCCGGCGCTGACGAGCTGCGCGGCGCGTTCGAGACGGTTCGGCGCCTCGCGCAGTCCAACTTCTCCGACGCGGGCGTGTTCATCGAGCGCTACATCAGCGACGCGCGCCACATCGAGGTGCAGGTGTTCGGCGACGGCGCTGGGCGCGTGCTGGCCATTGGGGACCGCGACTGTTCGCTGCAGCGGCGCAACCAGAAGGTCGTCGAAGAGGCCCCCGCGCCGCACCTGCGGCCCGAAGTGCGCGCCGCGCTGCACGACACCGCGCGCCGGCTGGCTCAGGCGGCGAGCTACCGCTCGGCGGGCACCGTCGAGTTCGTCGTCGATGCGCGCACGCAGGACTTCTACTTTCTGGAAGTCAACGCGCGGCTGCAAGTCGAGCACGGTGTGACCGAGGCGGTCACCGGCGTCGATCTGGTCGAGTGGATGGTGCAGCTGGGCTCGGGCGACATGCCCGCGCTCGATGGCTTGCACATCACGCAAGCCGGGCACGCGGTGCAAGCGCGCCTGTACGCCGAAGACCCGTACAAGAACTTCCAGCCGGCCACCGGCGTGCTCACGCAGGTGAGCTTTCCGGCCGACCTGCGCGTGGACACCTGGATCGAGCGCGGCACCGAAGTCACCGCCTACTACGACCCGATGCTGGCCAAGCTCATCGCCCACGGCAGCGACCGCGATGACGCCATCGCCAAGCTGTCGGCCGCGCTCAGGGCGAGCCGCGTCGATGGCGTCGAATCGAACCTCGATTACCTGCGCGGCGTGATGCATTTCGATCCGTTCGTGGCGGGCTCGCACACCACGCGCAGCCTGGCGTCGTTTGCCGCGCCGAGCCGTGCTTTCGATGTGATCTCGCCGGGCGTGCAGACCTCGGTGCAAGACTGGCCCGGCCGTCTGGGCTACTGGGACGTGGGCGTGCCGCCGTCGGGACCGATGGATCCGCTCGCGCTGCGGCTGGCCAACCGGCTGGTGGGCAACGCGCAGGGCGCGGCCGCGCTCGAGATCACCGTGGCCGGACCGGCGCTGCGCTTTCGCTGCGAGGCGCGCGTGGCGGTGTGCGGCGCGCCGATCGAACTCACGCTTGATGGCCAGGCGCTGGCCATGGGCGCGGCCCATGCCGTGATGCCCGGCCAGACGCTGCGCATCGGCCGCGTCGGCCAGGGTGCGCCCGGCGCCGACGGCGCGGCCACCAGCGCGGGCTGCCGCGCCTACCTGGCGGTGGCCGGTGGTCTGGATGTGCCCGACTACCTGGGCAGCGGCTCGACCTTCACGCTCGGGCAGTTCGGCGGCCACGGCGGGCGCGTGCTGCGCGGCGGCGATGTGCTGCATCTGGGCGCAGCGGCCGACGTGCCGCCAATCAGCCCCGCGCAGGCGGCTGCGCTCACCTCGCACCACGGCACGCACTGGGACATCGGCGTGCTGGTGGGCCCGCACGCGGCGCCTGACTTCTTCACCCCCGACGACATCGCCACCTTCTTCGCTACCGACTGGCAGGTGCACTACAACTCCAGCCGCACCGGCGTGCGCCTGATCGGCCCCAAGCCCACCTGGGCGCGCACCGACGGCGGCGAGGCCGGGCTGCACCCGTCGAACATTCACGACAACGCCTACGCGATCGGCGCGATCGACTTCACCGGTGACATGCCGGTGATCCTCGGCCCCGACGGCCCGAGCCTGGGCGGCTTCGTGTGCCCGGCCACCGTGGTGCAGGCCGAGCTGTGGAAGCTGGGGCAGCTGTCGCCGGGCAACACCGTGCGCTTCAAGCCACTCACACTCGATGAAGCCCGCGCGCTGGCGCAGGGCCAGGATGCGGTGCTTGCGCCGGCGGCTGTCGTGTCGACCCCGTCCGCGCCATCGAGCCGTGGCGTCGCCCTGGCCGATGCCGCCGTGCTGCACCGCCGCGCTGCCGGCGACGACGGCATCGAGATCGTCTACCGCCGCGCCGGTGACGCCTATGTGCTGATCGAATTCGGCGAGTTGAAGCTTGACCTCACGCTGCGCTTCCATGTGCACGCGCTGATGCAGCGTCTGCAGGCCTGGCGCGACGAAGGCCGCCTGCCCGGCATCGTCGACCTCACCCCGGGCATCCGCTCGCTGCAGGTGCACTACGACCCGTCATGCCTGAGCCTGGCCGCGCTGATGGACGTGCTGCTCGACGCGCAAGACGGCGCCGTGGCGATTGCCGACATCGAAGTGCCCAGCCGCACCGTGTGGCTGCCGCTGTCGTGGGACGACGCGGCCACCCGGCTGGCGATCGACAAGTACATGCAGTCGGTGCGCTCGGACGCGCCCTGGTGCCCGAGCAACATCGAGTTCATCCGCCGCATCAACGGGCTGGACGACATCCAGGCGGTGTACGACACGCTGTTCGAGGCCAGCTACCTGGTGCTCGGGCTGGGTGATGTGTACCTGGGCGCGCCGGTGGCCACGCCGCTCGACCCGCGCCACCGGCTGGTCACCACCAAGTACAACCCGGCCCGCACCTGGACGCCCGAGAACGCGGTGGGCATCGGCGGCGCCTACCTGTGCGTGTACGGCATGGAAGGCCCCGGCGGCTACCAGTTCGTCGGGCGCACCGTGCAGATGTGGAACCGCTGGCGCGATGCGCGTCAGGGCGCGCGCGATTTCGAGCCCGGCAAGCCGTGGCTGCTGCGCTTTTTCGACCAGTTGCGCTTCTACCCGGTGGGTGCGGACGAGCTGCTCACGATGCGCGACGACTTCGTCGCCGGGCGCACCCACCTGCGCATCGAGGAAGCCACGTTCAAGCTCGCCGACTACCAGCGCTACCTGCGCGACAACGAGCCCTCGATCACCGCCTTCAAGACGCGCCAGCAAGCCGCGTTTGAAGACGAACGTGAGCGCTGGCGCGTGGCCGGCGTGGCCGAGACCGTCGACGAGCGTGTCGATGCCGATGCCGAGGCGCGCGCCGCCGCGGCCAGCGCCTTCGATGGCGAGGTGGTCACCTCCGAGGTCTCAGGTGGTGTGTGGTCGGTGCTCGCGACCAAAGGCAGCACGGTGCGCGCCGGCGACACGCTGCTGGTGGTCGAGTCCATGAAGATGGAAATCACCGTGCTCGCGCCGCGCGACGGCGTGGTCCACGAGGTGCTGTGCGCCGAGGGCCAGCCCGTCACCGCCGGCCAGCCGCTGGTCCTGTTGAGCGAGTGCGCTCCCAACCCCGCAACCGAGTGAGGCCCTGATGCGACTCGACCTGTCTTTCGGCGCGCTGCGCGCGCGCTATCTCGACGGCACCCTCACGCCCGTGCAACTTGTCACCCAGCTGCACGCGCAGATCGAGGCCGAAGAAGCCGCACTGCCGCGGCACGTGTGGATCCATCGTCTGAGCCTGGCCGAGCTGACCGCCCATGCGCGCGCGCTCGAAGGCCGCGATGCGGCCACGCTGCCGCTGTACGGCATTCCGTTTGCCATCAAGGACAACATCGACCTGGCCGGCGTGCCCACCACCGCCGCCTGCCCCGACTACGCCTACACGCCCGAGCGCAGCGCCACCGTGGTGCAGCGGCTGATCGACGCCGGCGCCATTCCTGTGGGCAAGACCAACCTCGACCAGTTCGCCACCGGCCTGGTGGGCGTGCGCTCGCCGTATGGCGCGTGCCGCAATGCGATCGATCCCGAGTTCGTGTCGGGCGGCTCGTCGTCGGGCTCGGCCGTGGCGGTGGCGCTGGGGCTTGCGAGTTTTTCGCTGGGCACCGACACCGCAGGGTCGGGGCGCGTGCCGGCGATGTTCAACAACCTGATCGGCCTCAAGCCCAGCCTCGGGCGCTTGCCCGGCACCGGCGTGGTGCCGGCGTGCCGCACGCTGGACACCGTGTCGGTGTTCGCGCTCACCGCGGCCGATGCCGCCACGGTGCTGGCCGCCGCGCAAGGCCCCGATCCGCAAGATGCCTATTCGCGCAGCCTTCCGCCGCACGGGCGCAACTTCGGCGCCGGCGCGTTTCGCTTCGGCGTGCCGCGTGGGCAGGATCTGGCGTTCTACGGCAACGCGCAGGGTCTGGCGCATTTCTCCCAGGCGGTGGGTCTGCTGATCGCGCTGGGCGGCACGCCGGTCGAGATCGACCTGACGCCGTTTCGCAGCGTGGCCACCTTGCTCTACGAAGGCCCGTGGGTGGCCGAGCGATATGCGGCGATCCGCGAGTTCATCGAGACCCGGCCCGAGTCGCTGCACCCGGTCACGCGGGCCATCACCGAGGCCGGCGGGCGCATCAGCGCGGCCGATGCCTTTGCCGCGCTGTACC
>CANBSV010000045.1 GCA_947372225.1 Burkholderiales bacterium
CATGGCTGGATCAGGCTTGCGCCCATTGTCCAAAATTCCCCACTGCTGCCTCCCGTAGGAGTCTGGGCCGTGTCTCAGTCCCAGTGTGGCTGGTCGTCCTCTCAGACCAGCTACAGATCGTCGGCTTGGTAGGCTTTTACCCCACCAACAACCTAATCTGACATCGGCCGCTCCAATAACGCGAGGTCTTGCGATCCCCCGCTTTCACCCACAGGTCGTATGCGGTATTAATCCGGCTTTCGCCGGGCTATCCCCCATTACTGGGCACGTTCCGATGTATTACTCACCCGTTCGCCACTCGCCACCAGGATTGCTCCCGTGCTGCCGTTCGACTTGCATGTGTAAGGCATGCCGCCAGCGTTCAATCTGAGCCAGGATCAAACTCTTCAGTTCGATCTTGATAAATTACTCAAAGAATTGAAGTGAACTTCACTTGCATGAATTTCAATTCAGTGAGCGTTTAAGGTCCATGAGACCTCGACTTCACAAGCAATAAATTGCCCGATTCATCTTGGCACTCGCCTTCAAACGCCCACGCTTATCGGCTGTTGATTTTTAAAGAACGCCCACTTTGACCTGAGCCACTTAGCAGGCCGCTGCGTTCAGCGGGAGAGCGAATATACATCGCTTTGATCATCCGAGTCAAGCCGTTCTCTTCCCACCGAACAACCAACCCAAACAACACACCCAACCGGCACAACGAGCGCCGTCGCCAGCGCAGCCCACGAGTATATGCCATGTTCGGGCGATGAGGGCACTTTTCGAGCCCTCGGGTTCTGAACGCTACGAAAGCGATGTCCCGGCTGACGTCACCGCAAGCCTCAGCCGCTCGCAGCCATCCCAGATGTCTTCGCCGCCAAATGTGCTGGCCACGAGATGTCCAAGACGTCTACTGTCTGTTCTGAGAACGTTTTGCTTGATTGAGGCGATCTGCGACGGGTGCATTGAAAAGCTCCGGAGTCCCATCGCGACCAACACCTCCGTGAACGCAGGGTCGCCTGCCATTTCTCCACAAACGCTGACGCCTTTCCCTGCCGCGCGCGCCTGGCGAATGACGCCTTCCACCAGCCTCAAAATCGCCGGGTGCCAAGGGTCGTACAGATGGGCCACGGACTCGTCTCCTCGGTCGAGCGCCAGGGTGTACTGGATGAGGTCATTCGTGCCTATCGACACAAAGTCGAACAGGCGGAGGAAGCTGGGCAGGACTAAAGCGGCCGCGGGCACCTCGACCATCGCGCCCACGTCAACAGCAGAAAACGGCCTTCCGGCATCTGTAAGTTGCTGCTTCACACGCCCTATGGTGTCCAAGACCTGCACCGCCTCGCTGACGTGTGTGAGCATCGGGATCAACAGCCTTACCTTCCCGAAAGCGCTGGCCCGTAGGATGGCCCGGAGTTGCTGGCGAAACATGCCCGGCTCGGACAAGCTCCAGCGGACAGCTCTTAACCCGAGAGCCGGGTTCAATCCGTGGTCATGCCTAAGCTCGCCAGCCGACATTCGATCGAGGGGCTTATCAGCACCAATGTCCACAGTCCGGATGGTGACGGGCGACCCGTTCATGGCAACTACAACCGAACGGTACGCCTCGAACTGCTCGTCTTCGGTGGGCAGTTCGCCCGCGCGGTTCATGAAAAGAAATTCGCTTCTAAAAAGACCCACCCCCGCCGCCCCTGCGGAGACCGCTGCCTTGGCATCGGCTGGCATCTCGATATTCGCCAGCAACTCGATGCACTCACCATCCATCGTCACGGCGGGCGTGTGCCTGAGTCGAGACAATTTCTCGCGCTCGAGCTCGCTTTGGCGCTGCCTGAACCGGTATTCCTCGAGAACGATGTCGGATGGATTGACGATGACCAATCCAGCGTCACCATCGATCACCACCAGGTCATCCTGCCGGATCACGCGGCTTGCCTCTCTAGCGCCCACCACCGCGGGTATGTCCAAGCTGCGGGCCACGATTGCCGTGTGTGAGGTCTTGCCCCCAACGTCGGTGACGAATCCGGTAAACACACTTCGCTTGAAGTGGAGCATGTCCGCCGGAGCAATGTCGTTGGCCACGAGCACGAGCGGCTCGGCACCGGGATCGGTCCGTCGAATGGGCGCATCACCACCCGCCAAGTCTGGTGATGATGCTCGCGACATGGCACGAAGCATCCGCTCCACAACCTGTTCCACGTCCGCCTTGCGCTCTCGGAGGTAGTCATCCTCCATTTCGTCAAACTGGCGTGCCAGTACTTCCAGTTGCGCCGACAAGGCCCACTCTGCGTTGTAATGCCGCTCGCTGATCCACTGCTTGGTCGCCGAGATCAGCACCTCATCGTGCAACAGCATCAAATGCACGTCGAGCAGGGCCGACAACTCAGAGGGCGCGTCCGCCGGCAGATCCCGCTGCAACAAACTCAGTTCGGCAGCAACATCGTCGCGAGCTGCACGCAAGCGCGAGATCTCGGCCTCGATCTGTTCTTCGGCTACAAAGTAATGGTCGACGTCTACCCGGCTGGACGAAACCAACACGGCCCGCCCGATGGCGACGCCCCGAGATACCGCCAAACCGAAGACTTGAAAGCTCATGTGGCCATCCTAGCAGCGCCCCCATGACCCCCTTGAGGTCGTCACCGCTGGCGACCAAACCGGCTCCGGCGTGGTCCAACTCAATGGGCTCCTAGGCAAATTGAGGCGCGTCAAGCCGAGTGGTTGCATTCAACTTGATTCAGGCCCCTGAGTACGTCGCGTTCAATCCGAAGCCCCCGCCTGAGCCTGCCTGTCGGTCTCTAGCGCAGCACCGACCTATTCGCCCTCACCAAACTTGTCGTTGATCAGTGCGATCAACGAATCCATGGCTGCCTGCTCATCAACGCCATCCACTTCGATTTGCACTTCGGCGCCCTTGCCAGCGGCCAACATCATCACCCCCATGATGCTTTTGGCGTTGACGCGCCGCTCGCCGCGGGCCATGAATACCTCGCATTGAAATCCGCCGGCCAATTTAGTGAGCTTGGCCGACGCTCTCGCATGCAGTCCCAGCTTATTGCTGATGGTGATGGTGGTTTGAATCATTGGAGCCCAACTTGCTCGTCTGGTTTTGCGGCCGGGACACGGAGACTTGAATCACGCCCTGCGACGCACCTGCAACCGCACGTTCCGCGACAGTATCCAACCCCCCTTTGGCATAGCACAGCGCACGCCAAAGCATCGGAACGTTGACACCGGCAATCACCTTGACCGCCTTGCTGTCGAATTCAGCCGCGAGCCTTTGTGCAATGTTGCATGGAGTGGCCCCGAACACGTCGGTGAGTATCAGCACCTCCTGTGCAGCCATCTGCGCTAACAAGTCCCGGCCGGCGACTTCGGTATGTTCGACCGAGAAATTTGGCGAAACGTCGAGCGCCTCGACGGTCACGGCGCAGTCAGGAAAGGTGTGCTGCGCGACCGACTTCAACGCGGAAGCCAGAGGTGCGTGAGCAATGATCAACATTCCAAGCATGGAGTTTCATTATCAGCAGTTCAGCCTGCAAGGCCGACAGGCAAAGCGGGCAGACCCGAGCAACGTTGCAAAAACTCCATATCCATATCTTGTCGAGGGCGAAGAGCCTTGCCCGATGCGGGCAGGAACTCGAGCGCTACTCGGCTTTCAATGAAGCGAAGAAGGTGTCCATCGCTTCCCGTTCCAGGTGACTGCCCACCAGCGTCGCCTGGTAGACCACCGACCCGCGAGAAAAATAGACGGCCTCCGCCTCGATGGCCGTGCCGTCATCGCGCCTGCCCTTGAATGCGAGGCGTCTTGCGAGCGGGCTGGGCGTCATACCGGGCACGTTGCACCCGCCAATCACGGTCGGTGCGCCACCCATGTTGGCAGCCGTGAGCGCTTGCAGTTGCTGAAGCACCTGCGCCGCATTCGCTGGGTCGCCGGCGTCCAGGTGACTCACGGCGAAATTGGATCCGCCCGCCGTACACGAAGCCAAATGCATCTGGGCCGCCATGCCGGCCAGACTCACTTGTCTCACCCTGTTTTCCGGACGGCACGGAAACAAGGCGCTCACGCCGGTGCCTTCCACGGTGAGTTCCCGCCAATCGAGGCTCGGCGTGCAACCCGCCAACATCACGACGCAAACCACGAGAAGGCTGACAGCCGAGGTCAGGTTCCGGAAAACCGGCGGGTCCATCGCTCGAATCCTCACCCGCTCGTTGGGTGGCGTGCCGGCGCAGACCGTCGAAGCGGTCACGTCTTAAAGTGCGTCGGGCACGCCGGCAGCATGAGCCTGCTGATCGGCGTGGTAGCTGCTGCGTACCATCGCCCCGACGGCCGCGTGGGTGAAGCCCATCTTCAGCGCCTCAGCCTCGAACATGCGGAAGGTATCGGGGTGCACGTAGCGGCACACGGGCAGGTGATGGCCGCTGGGCGCGAGGTACTGACCAAGGGTCAGCATGTCGATGTCGTGCGCTCGCATGTCGCACATGGCCTGGAGAATCTCGTCATCGGTTTCTCCCAGACCCACCATCAGCCCGCTCTTCGTAGGTACTTCTGGCGCGAAGGTCTTGAACTGCTTGAGCAGGTTGAGGCTGAACTGGTAATCCGACCCCGGGCGCGCTTCTTTGTACAGCCGTGGCACGGTCTCGAGGTTGTGGTTCATCACATCGGGCGGTGCCGCCTTCAGGATATCGAGGGCCCGGTCAAGGCGGCCCCGGAAATCAGGCGTCAGGATCTCGATGCGGGTTTGCGGACTCAGCGCGCGCACTTCGCGGATGCAATCGACAAAGTGCCCCGCGCCGCCATCGCGCAGGTCGTCGCGATCCACGCTGGTGATCACCACGTAATGCAGCTTGAGCGCGGCGATGGTCTTGGCCAGATTGAGCGGCTCGTTCGCATCGAGCGGGTCTGGCCGGCCGTGACCGACATCGCAAAAGGGGCAGCGCCGAGTGCACTTGTCGCCCATGATCATGAAGGTGGCCGTGCCCTTGCCGAAGCACTCGCCGATGTTCGGGCACGACGCTTCCTCGCACACGGTGTGCAACTGGTGCTCGCGCAATATCTTCTTGATCTCGTAGAAGCGCGTGCTAGGCGAGCCCGCCTTGACGCGGATCCAATCCGGCTTTTTCAGCGTCTCGGCAGGCACGATCTTGATCGGGATGCGCGAGGTCTTGGCCTGCGATTTCTGCTTGGCGCTGGCGTCGTACGCAATAGGCTCCTGAGCGACACGGATCACGGGGTCGGACGACATCGTCGGCTTTCGAGAAGGGGGCTGTGAATCAGGGCGTCAGGTGATCGGCGAGGCGCTGGCCCAGTTGCCATGCGACGTCGGCAACCTCGACCTGCACACCCAGTGTAGCCAGATCAACTGTCGCCAAACTGGCATAACCACAGGGGTTGATGCCCCCGAACGGGCGCAAATCCATCGCCACATTCAGCGCCACGCCGTGATAGCTGAAATGGCGGCTCACTTTGATGCCAAGCGCAGCAATCTTTCCCAGCCCGCGAAACGGATCGGGAACCGCAACACCCAAACGCTCCCTCGGCGGCAGCGACTCCAGCGCTGCGTGGCCAAACGGATCGTCGAGCCGCACATAGATACCAGGCGCGCCCGGCACGCGATGACCCGTGACCCCGTAATGCCCAAGGGTGTTGATCACGCAGTGCTCGATCCGGTAGACGTACTCCTTGACGTAGATGCCCAGGCGCTTGAGATCGATCAGCGGGTAAGCCACCACCTGGCCCGGCCCGTGATAAGTCACCTGCCCGCCCCGGTTGGTCTGCACCACGGGAATACCAGCGGCATCAAGCAGGTGCTGCGGCTTGCCCGCCAGCCCCTGCGTGTAGACCGGCGGGTGCTCGCACAACCAGATCTCGTCCGGGCGCGTGCCGCCGTCCGTCGAGCGCGCGGCCGTGAAGGCCTGCATCGCATCGATGGTGGGCTCGATGTCCACGAGGCCGCGGTAGACCAGCACGGGCGTGCTCATCGGCGTCAGGCCAGTCCTACAAAACCACCTTGACGAGCGGATGCGAGCTCATCGCTCGGTACAGGTCGTCGAGCTGCTCGCGGCTCGTCGCGGTGACGGTCACGGTGACCCCAAGGTACTTGCCGCCCTTGCTCAGGCGCGACTCCACGCTGGCGACATCAAGGCTGGGGTCGAACTGGCGAGCGATGTGCATAACCGCCTCGGAAAAGCCTTCCACGTTGGCGCCCATCACCTTGATCGGGAACGGGCAGGGGTATTCGATCAGCGACGACTCGGGTGGGATGTTTTGCATATTGCCAAGGACCTGAGACTTCACAAGTCAAAGTAACTGCGCTGCCTTGGCGCGCTGGTAGGCCTCATAAAGCCGGGCATAGGCCGGCCCGGGCTTGCCGCGGCCGGCGCCATGGCCAACGGCCTCGCCGTCCAGCGAGGTCACTGGCAACAACTCCTTGGTCGCGGAGCTGAGCATCAACTCATCAGCAGCCATCACTTCGGCTTCGGAAATCGGCCGCAGGTTGAAGGCCAGGCCCTCTTGTTCGCACAACTCGCGGATCAGTTCGTAGCGGATGCCTTCGAGCACGTGCTCGCTCTTGGGCGGGCCGAGCACCGCGCCTTCGTGCACCACCCACACATTGCAAGATGCCGCCTCGGTGAGAAATCCATCGCGAAACATGATCGTCTCGACCGCGCCCTGATCGGCCGAGATCTGCCTCGCCAGTACATTGCCCAACAGCGAGATGCTCTTGATGTCGCCGCGCTCCCAGCGGAAATCACGCGCGGTCACACAGGCCACGCCGCGATGCCGCTGCTCGGCGCTGGGCTGCTTCATGGCGCTGACCATCATGAACACGGTGGGCTCGATGTGGGAGGGCATCACGTGGTCACGCACCGCCACGCCGCGCGTGAGCTGGATGTAAATCAACTGGTCCTCGGTGGACTGGGCATCGATCAGCCGCCGGCACCGGTCGAGCCACTCGGCCTTCGTGTGCGGGTTGCTGATGCGCAACTTGGCCAGGCTGCGGTCCAGTCGCGCCATGTGCTCGTCAAAACGGAACAGGCGCCGTCCGTAGACCGGCACCACCTCATAGATGCCGTCGCCGAAGATAAAGCCCCGATCCAGCACCGAGACCTTGGCCTGGTTGAGCGGCGTGTACTCGCCGTTGAGGTAGCACAGGGTGTCTGGAAGGGTCTGCATGAAAAGACTCCGGTTACTTGATCCACAAACGGATGGTGTCCCACAGGCGGCCAAAGAAACCGGCCTGCTCGACCGCCTCCAGCGCCACCAGCGGAAGCTCCAGCACAGGCGCGCCCGCTGACGTCACCACCTTGATGGTGCCCACGCGCTGGCCTCGCGAGATCGGCGCGGTCAACGGGTCGGCTCGCTCGACCTTGGTCTGCAACTTGCCCGCTTCCCCCTTGGGCACCGTCGCGAACACCGCGCCCGAAGCACCCAGCAGCGCCTTGTCGGTCTTGCCTTGCCACACTGGCACAGTGGTCACCGCCTTGCCCGCTTCGAAGAGCCTCACGGTCTCGAAGGCAGAGTAGCCCCAGTTCAACAGCTTCTGGCTCTCGTCGGCACGGGCCTCCTTCGAAGTCGTGTTCAGCACCACGCTGAGCAACCGACGCTGGCCACCGCTCTTGCCATCGGCGCCGAGGTTGGGAAACTCGCGCTGCGCGCTGGCGATCAGGCAGTACCCTGCCGCCTCGGTGTAGCCGGTCTTCATGCCGTCGACCGTGGGGTCGCGCCGCAGCAGCAAATTGCGGTTGGGCTGCGAAATGTTGTTGTATTTGAAGTCCTTGATCGAGTAGTACGCGTACTCCTTCGGGAAGTCGCGAATGATGTGCCCGGCGATGACCGACAAATCACGCGCGGTGCTCTTGTGCCCTGGCTCGTTCAGACCCGTCACGTTCTTGAACACGGTGTTCTTCAGGCCCCAGGCCTGAGCCTGACGGTTCATCATGGCCACGAAGGGATCGAGCGCGCCGGCCACACCCTCAGCGAGGGCCACCGATGCGTCGTTGCCCGACTGCACGATCATCCCGCGCAACAACTCGTCCACGGTGGGCCGCATCGTGGTGTCGATGAACATCAATGAGCCGCCGCCCTTGCGCTCCTGCCAGGCGCGCGCCGACACCGGAAGAGGCTGCTCGAGAGCCAGCTTCTTTTCGTGCAACGCGGTGAACACCACGTACGCGGTCATCAACTTGGTGAGCGAAGCCGGATCGGACGGCGAGTCGGCGTCCCGCTCGGCCAGCACCTGATTGCTGGTCAGATCGAGCAGAAAGTAGCTGTGGGCAGCGATCTCCGGCGGCTGCAGCGCCTGCGCGTGAGCCAAGGCGCACGCGCCCAACAATGCACCGAACAAGGCCCAGTTCGACAGTGACCGAAGGGGACGAACGGCAAAACGCGAGATCAGAAAAGTCATCGATGAACCAGGAAAGAAATTCGATTGAAGGAAAGTGTCGCGAAACCGGCTGGCCGAGGGGACTTGCCGGGGCAAAGTAACCGCGCCGGAAGTGATCAGACGCAACTCGCGCTCAGTTGTTCCACGACCACGCGCTTGAGCAAGGCAAGCTGGCCATGAAAGAAGTGGCCGACGCCGGGAAAGACGATCACCGGCAGCGACTGCGGCCGGGCCCAATCAAGGGTGCTCGACAGCGGTACCACCTCGTCGGCCTCTCCATGGATGACCACCGTGTCGGCGGGCACGTCGGGGATGTTCTGCTTCTGGGTCGAGGGACCGACCAGCACCAGCCGCTGGGGTTTCTCGCCATCGGGCAGGCGCAACGCCGCCTCGGCCGCCACGAACGCGCCAAACGAAAACCCGGCCAGCAGCAAGGGTTGCGAGCCGGTGCGGTGCTGGGCGATCACGGACAAGGCGTCATCGATTTCCCCGACGCCGTAGTCCCAAACGCCCCCCGAGGCGCCGACGCCGCGGAAGTTGAACCGCACCGTCGTCCAGCCCAGTTGCAGCAGCGCGCGCGACAGCGTTTGCACCACCTTGTTGTCCATCGTGCCGCCAAACTGCGGATGCGGATGGCAGATCACGGCCACGCCCTTGGCGGGACCTTCAGGCAACGCCACAGCGCATTCGATGGCACCCGCAGTGCCGCGGCAGTGGCTCACCGGCCCACCGAGTCCGGCAGCATCAAGCGCTCGACCGGCTGGCCGTTCATCAGGTGCGACTCGACGATCTCGTCGATGTCGGCCTCGTCGACAAAGCTGTACCAGACCGCCTCGGGATAGACCACCGCCACCGGTCCACCGGCGCAGCGATCCAGGCAGCCCGCCTTGTTGACACGGACCTGGCCGACGCCAGACAGACCCGCCTCCTTGATGCGCATCTTGCAGCGCTCGAAGCCCGCCTGCGCGTTGTGCACGCTGCAAGCGTCAGCGCCGTTGTCGCGCTGATTCAGGCAGAAAAAGATGTGTCGGGCGTAATAGGTCATGGCTTCATTTTACGGACGCACATGGGGCGCGGGCCGGCGGTTGCGGCCCCTTCAGGGCGCATCGCGCGCGGCCACGCGGCCCAGCAGATAAGCCATCGCGGCGTAGGGCCAGAACCAACCCACCCACTGCGCCGCGCCGTGGAAGCGAATGAAACGACCCTGCTCCCAGGCCTGCAGGCTCTGGGCGAAATAGGCGTCTGCCGGCATTTGTGCCACCAAGGACATCAAGGCGGTCAGCGCCATCAGCCCGAGCGCCGCCGCAGCACGGCGTGGCACCCACACCAGCAGCAACGACAAACCCGCACCCACACTGAGCCCGACAGCCGCCGTCGGCGTGAACCAGGCCATGGCGTGCTGCGGACCAAAGTTGAGGGCCGTTGACAGCGTCGTCGCAGCCACACCGCTCGTTCCAATGACGACTGCCAACGCGCCGCGGCGCCAGCCAGTGCGGCACACCGAGAACGCCAGCAGGCATGGTGCCAGCAGCCCCAGGGCGATGCCTAACGACTCCCCCACCGGAGGCAGCCCGGGCGCCACCGCTTCACCGGCAAAGGCGAAACCCCATCCCGCGGCCGGCGTGTCCATCAGCACACTCACGGCGGCCTCGCGCACGCGGGAAAGCACCTGGCCCACGCCCAAGGGAATGGGCGTCGGGAACAGCAAGCCCGCAGGCCACAACAGCAACAAGGCGACGCCTCCAGCGCTGCGGTCGGCGAACCACCGTCCACGCCAGCGCTGCCAGCGCTCGAGCAGCCCGGCCCCATAGAGCAGCAGCCCGAAACCCACGCCCATGGCAGCACCGACAGAATTGAAGGCGACGTCGACGTTCGACGACACGCGCGAAGGCAGGCAGTTTTGCGCCAACTCCATCGACAGCGACAAGCCGCAGCCGATCAGCAGCGCACGCCCGCAGGCCGCGCCGGGTGATCGACCCGCCCGTATCTGCGCGGTGAACACGACCAAGCCCAGCGGCAAGTAACCCAGCAGGTTGGCCACCAGATCGAACGTCGTCCAGTAACGCGGCCAGGGCAACGACAGGAAGGAAAACGCTGACACCTCAGGCCAGCGCCACCCGTCAAACGGGTAAAGCGACGCATAGACGATCAGCCCCGCGTACAGCCACGCCAAAGGCACCGCCGAACTGGAATGGCGGACCACGGCGTCGGCCTATCGCAAGATCAAAACGGCTTGACCACCACGAGCACCACGACCGCAATCAACAAGATCACCGGCACCTCGTTGAAGACTCGAAACCACAGGTGGCTGCGCTGGTTGGCAAACTGCTCGAAACGCCGCAGCAAAGCGCGGCACATGTGGTGATAGCCGACAGCCAGCAGCACCAGAAACAGCTTGGCGTGCATCCAACCGCCGGTGTTGCTGCCCCAATAGCCGATCCAAAGCCACAAGCCCAGGCCCAGCGCCGGAATCATCAGCAAACTGGTGAACCGATACAGCTTGCGCGCCATCAACAGCAACCGTTCACGCTCAGCGTGGCTGTCAGCAGGAACCATCGCCAGATTGACAAAGATCCGCGGCAAGTAAAAAAGCCCCGCAAACCAACTGGCCACGAAGACGATGTGAAAGGCTTTGATCC
Organism: Burkholderiales bacterium; assembly: GCA_947372225.1. GTDB lineage: Bacteria > Pseudomonadota > Gammaproteobacteria > Burkholderiales > Burkholderiaceae_C > PBB1. The sequence continues at coordinate 11,000 of CANBSV010000045.1, forward strand.
AGAGCATCGGGGAATTATCACGGTGCGCCCGCAGCTCGTCACAGCGTGGCAACCCGCTGTGACTTCGAGGCAGAGGCCCGGAAATGTTGCGACTATCATGCGCCGGCCTGAGCAACGCGGCGTGATTTGCGACTCGGCCGAGAGACCCTCCGTCGCCTCGAAAGGGGCTTTTCCTTCCCCCATCAGGTACCGCCGTGCACACCCCACCACCGTATCCAGTCAGCCGCCCGCGACGCCTGCGCAAGGACGAATTCAGCCGGGCCATGGTGCGCGAGCATCGCCTGCACCCCAGCGATCTGATCCTGCCCGTGTTCGTGATGGCCGGGCACGGCCAGACGCACGCCGTGGCATCAATGCCAGGCGTGAGCCGCCTGACGCTCGACTTGCTGCTGCCGGTGGCCGAAGAGTGCGTGCAGCTCGGGATTCCGGTGCTGGCTCTGTTTCCGGTGATCGACTCTGCCCTGAAGACCGAGGACGGCCGCGAAGCACTCAACCCGCAGGGCCTGGTACCCACGGTCGTGCGCGAGCTCAAGCGCCACTTTCCTGAACTGGGCGTGATGACCGACGTCGCGCTGGACCCCTATACCAGCCACGGCCAGGACGGCCTGCTCGACAGCACCGGCTACATCGTCAACGACACCACCGTCGAGGTGCTGAGGCAACAAGCGCTGACCCAAGCTGCCGCGGGGGTGGACATCGTGGCACCGAGCGACATGATGGACGGGCGCATTGGCGCGATCCGCCAGTCGCTCGAAGCGCACGGACACATCCACACGCGCATCATGGCCTACAGCGCCAAGTACGCGAGTGCGTTCTACGGTCCGTTCCGCGACGCGGTGGGCTCGGCCGCCAACCTGGGCAAGAGCAACAAGAAGGTCTACCAGATGGACCCCGCCAACAGCGACGAAGCACTGCGCGAAGTGGGACTCGACATCGCTGAAGGTGCGGACATGGTGATGGTCAAGCCCGGAATGCCGTACCTGGACATCGTGCGCCGGGTGAAAGACGAGTTCAGTGTGCCGACCTTCGCCTACCAGGTCAGCGGCGAATACGCGATGCTCAAGGCCGCCGCGGCCAACGGCTGGCTCGACCACGACGCGGTGATGATGGAAAGCCTGCTGGCCTTCAAGCGCGCCGGCGCCGATGGCGTGCTGACGTACTTCGCGCTCGAAGCCGCCCGCTTGATGAAAGCCGCCTGAGCGACACCTGCGCACGCGATGCAGGTCTTCCACATCCAGGGCGACCAGTTCACGGAACTGCAGGGTCTGCCAGACAACCTGCCGGCCACCGGCTATTTCTGGATCAGCAGCACTCGCCGCGAATTCGAGGTGGGCGTGGCCACGATGCAGGCCGCGATTCAGCGCTGGACCGGCGGGCAACTCGTCGATCTGCACATCGCCGACTTGCTGAACAACCAGTTGCCCTCGCACTTCGACTACACCTCCTGGTACGACTTGCTGGTGTTTCGCCGGCTCGCCGCGGGCGAAGGCAGCGCAGCGATGTTTCTGGACGACAGCAAGGGCACCCTGAGCACCGCCCGGGCGGCTCTGGCCGCCATCGACACCAGCCCGGTGGGCTTTGCGCTGTTCGACCGGGTGCTGCTCAGCGTGCACCCCGCCGAATGCCAGGTCCGCGAGTACTTCGCCAACCGGCTAAAGCACCAGTTGCTGCCCATGGCGGCCGAGTCGCGCAGCACCGACAGCCGCACCGCCGTGCGGCTGCCACCGAGCCCGGCCGATCTGATGCTGCGCATGGTCAACCACATGGTCGACAACTACCTGGAACTAAGACGCCTGCTGACGCGGCAGTTGGACTATCTGCAAAAAGAGCTCTTCAACCCGAACAGCCGTTTCGACAACTGGCAAATGCTGCTCGACTCCCGCAACTCACTGCACCTGCTCGAAGACACCTGCGAGGACCAGCGCAGCGCCGTCACTGAATGGATCGATGCGCTCGACGAGTGGCCACCCACCGCCGACCACAACGCTCAGCGCGAGCGCGAGTTGCTGCGGGTGCGATCGCGCGATGTGCTCGAGCACATCGAGCGGGTGCTGGGCCACGTGCGCAGGCTGGAATCATCAACCGAGAGCGCGGTGCAGATGCACTTCTCGGCGCAAAGCAACCGCACCAACGACATCATGCGCACCCTCACCGTGCTCACCGCCATCTTCCTGCCGCTCAACCTGGTCACTGGCGTGTTCGGCATGAACTTCGAGGTCATGCCCCTGCTCAAGCACGAAGGTGGCTTCTGGATCTGCATGATGCTGATGGCACTGATCGCCGTCAGCCTGGTCGCCTTCTTCTGGCGCAAGCGCTACCTGAGCGGATCGCGCGGCGGCGGGTGATCCGGCCAGCCGCCATCAAGGAGCAGGTCACTCACCCTCGAAAAAATGCTTCTGGCGCATGAGCTGCAAAGTGGGCTCAAGCGCCGAATCGAATGGCCCCTCACGGGTTTCGATCACGCCGATCCAGGGATACGCGGCACTGCGGCGTTTGAGCTTCTCGGCAAGGTCATCGAAGCTGCCGATCACCTTGGCCGGGACGCCCCCAACGACCGTCCCCGCCGAAACGTCTTTGGTCACCACCGCGCCTGCAGCGACCACGGCATTGGGGCCAATGCGCACGTTGGGCAAGACGATCGCGCCGTGACCCACGAATGAGTTATCCCGAATGTCAATGAGCCCGACCGAGTCGAACTTCGTTCCGCGGGCACGATTGACCATGGCCACCACCCCGTCATGACAAAGTAAGGTGCACGACGACAGGGTGACGTTGTTGCCAATGCGCACCAAGTACGGGTCCGTGATGTTGCAGCCGACGTTGATGACCACGTTATCGCCGCACGAATAGAGGCCACCCCACAAGCGCAGGTAATCGGCCCATTCCCGGCTGTTGCGAGCGACGCGCCGGAACATGGCCCGCCCCTTGCCGGTTCTCATCGCCCGTCTGCGGATGAATCGCGCTAGCAGTGTTGGCATCGGGATCCCGTTTTTCTGAAAGCCTAGCGGTCCAGGATTGCTTCCTTGCCACCCTGACCATCAACTCAATTGTGCGCGGTCCCGCTCTACAGCCAAAGCAGCCGCAGTCCCAGCCCGTGCAGGCTCGCGCCGCTCAGGCCACATAGGGATCCGCGTAGCCAAGAGCGCGCAACAACTCGGTTTCGAGCGTTTCCATCACCACCGCGTCTTCATCGCGCTCATGGTCGTAGCCCTGCGCATGCAAGGTGCCGTGAACCAGCAGGTGTGCGTAATGCGACTCATGTGAAATCCCCAGCTCCAGCGCCTCGGCCTCGATGACCGGCGCGCACAGCACCAGATCGGCACTCACCACGGGCTCATGGGCGTAATCGAAGGTCAGCACATTGGTGGCGTGATCGCCGGCGCGATATTCACGGTTGAGCTCCAGCCCTTCGTCGGCGCCGACCACCCGCACAGTGATCTCGCCATCGCGCTGCAGCGCGGCACGGATCCAGCGCGCGACCTTGTGGCGCGGCAGGTGATCGCGGTGCGCGCGCGCGGCTGCATCGCTGGCGAACTGCAACGACAGCGTGAGTGCCGGTTTGGGGGTCTTGCGCGTGCTCATGCCGACTGCGGACGGGCACTCTCGTAGGCGTCGACGATGCGCGCGACCAGTGCGTGGCGCACCACATCGGCCGAGGTGAAGCGCGTGGTGGCAATGCCGCGTACCCGCTTGAGCACCCGCTCGGCGTCGATCAGCCCGCTCATCTGGCCGCTTGGCAAATCGATCTGGCTCACGTCACCGGTGACCACGCACTTGCTGCCAAAGCCGATGCGCGTGAGGAACATCTTCATCTGCTCGGGCGTGGTGTTTTGCGCTTCGTCGAGGATCACGAAGGCGTTGTTGAGGGTGCGTCCGCGCATGAAGGCCAATGGCGCAATCTCGATGGTCGCCTTCTCGAACGCGCGCGTGACCTTGTCGATGCCCATCAGGTCGTACAGCGCGTCATACAGCGGGCGCAGGTACGGATCGACCTTTTGCGCCAGATCACCGGGCAAAAAGCCCAGGCGCTCGCCCGCCTCGACCGCCGGACGGGTCAGCACGATGCGCTGCACGCTGCTGCGCTCGAGCGCATCGACCGCACAGGCCACCGCCAGATACGTCTTGCCGGTTCCGGCCGGCCCGATGCCGAAGGTGATGTCGTGCGACTGGATGTTGCCGAGGTAGACCTGCTGATTCGGCGTGCGTGCGGCCAGATCCGCGCGGCGGGTTCGAAGCACCAGCGGTGGTGCGGCAGGCGCGGTTGCCGGCACGTCCTCGGCAGCGATCTCGGCCAGACGCCGCCGCTGCGGCAGCGCACGCCCGGCGCTGTCGGCTGCGGCCTCGATCAGCAGCAACTGAAACAGTTCTGGCTCGAATGGATGCACTGCGCGTTGATACAACGACTGCAGCAAGCTCACGGCCCGCTCGGCCTGCGCCTTGCCGCCCTCGACGCGGAAGGACTCATGGCGCCGCGTGATCGTGACCTCGAGCGCCGACTCGATGTCGCGCAGGTGATCGTCCGTGCTGCCGCAAAGGTTGGCGAGCCTCTGGTTGTCGAGCGGGGTGAAATCGTGTCTGAGGATCAAGGGCGACTCGGGTTCGGATCAGGCACCGATTGTCGGTCCAAGGCACATGCCAACGGGCGGCACAATCGTGCTTCATGCCGATGCGTCGCCTCTTCGAGTTGCTTGCTTTGTGGCTGTTGCTTGCAGCGGGTGCCGCACACGCATCGACACTGACGATCTCGTCGGCGTTGTCGATCAATGGCGGCCTGGGACGGCTGCCGTCGAGCTCGGCCGAGCCGCAGCAAGTCAGCCTGCCAGACGATTGGTCGGTGACGCGCCCGGACCATGACGGCAGCGTTTGGTACCGCGCTTACTTCATCCGGCCGGCCGATGTGGCGGACAACGAGTTGCTCGCGCTGTACATCGAACGCGCCTGCAACAACATCGAAGTGCGCCTCAACGGGCGGCGCATCTTCAGCGGCGGGCGCATGGTCGAGCCGTTGACCAACCATTGCTACCGGCCGCTGCGCATCACACTGCCTGCGGCGCTGCTGAGCGCGCACGAAAACGTGCTCGACATCGAAGTGGCCGGGTCGTCGCTACGCCATGTCGCATCCAGGGCGCGCGCAGGTGGCTTGTCGCAGATGAAGATCGGCCCGCAGGCCGAGCTCGTCGAGCCTTACGCGCGCCGCCATTTCTGGAACATCGCCGTCGTGCAAGTCGCAGGCGTGGGTCTGCTGGCGCTGGGCGGCTTTTTGCTGGTGCTCAGCTGGATGAACCGCAGCGAAGTGTTCCTGCTGCACTTCGGCGCGCTGATCATCGGCTGGGCGCTGCTGTCCATGCGCGTGTGGTGGAGCGATTTGCCCATGACCACACAGACCTTTGAATTCGTGGCGGCTGCCGCCTTCGCGCCCATGCTGTCGCTGGCGGTGCACTTTCTGCTCAGCCACTCGCACACCGACTGCCGGCGCGTGTCCGGAGCGCTGCTGCTGCAATGCGTGCTGGTGCCGGCAAGCCTGGGCGTGACCGGCCAGGACCGCTTGTTCGTGGTCGCCAATGTCTGGTTCGTCCTGATGGCCGCTGAGTTGCTTGCGGCCGGCGCCTGGTACCTGAAGGTCATCTGGCGGATTCGCCGAGAGGATTTCTGGCCGATGGGGCTGACCTTCGGCGGCCTGGGCGCGATGGTGCTGCTGGAATTGGCCATTCAGTTCGGTTGGCTGCCGAGTCTGCCGGTCCACCCCCTGAGTGTTTTTTCGCCGCTGCTGCTGCTGATCATCGGCTCGCGGTTGCTGCTGGTGTTCGGGCGGGCGATGCAGGCGGCAGAAGCCAACCGCGCGGAACTCGAGATCCGCGTGGCCGAGGCCACCGCCGAAATTGAGCGCAGCTTCACTCAGATGTCGACTCTGCGCATGGAGCAGGTGACCGACAAGGAACGCAAGCGCATCGCCGCTGACCTGCACGATGACCTTGGAGCCAAGTTGCTGACCATCGTGCACACCAGCGAAAGCGAGCGCATCTCGAACCTGGCGCGAGAAGCACTGGAGGAAATGCGCCTGTCGGTGAAAGGCCTCACCGGGCGGCCCGTGCAACTGGCCGACGCACTGGCCGACTGGCGCGCCGAGGCCGTGTCGCGTCTAGGGCAAGCCAACATCGAAGCCGACTGGCGCAACCCGAGTGAAGACCTCGTGCAGACCTTGTCGGCGCGGTCCTTTGTTCAGACCACACGCATCCTGCGCGAGTCGGTGAGCAACATCATCAAGCACAGCCGTGCGTCTCAATGCAAGGTGCGTGTGACCGTCAGCAACGACGACTTCGGCCTGCTGGTGCAAGACAACGGCAAGGGCATTTCGGTCGAGCCCGACAACCGGCTGGACCGGGGGCATGGCATGGCGAGCATGAAGCACCGGGCCAAGACCATGCAGGGCCAGTGTCTGGTCGAATCGGCGCCGGGCTACGGCACCCTGATCCGGCTGACGATTCCGTTTTGAAGACACTGGCAGCGAGTCAGGGCTTGTGTAATCCGCCCTTTGACCGATAACCCGGTGAACGGAGACGTCATGCCCCATCACAACATCCTCCTTCTGGAAGACCTGCCCGAGATTCGCGCCTGGATGAAGGCGCTCGTCACGCGCGTGTTTCCGACCTCGCGCATCCATGAGGCCGCACAGGTGCAAGACGCGCTCAAGCTGGTGGCGTCGATCAAGTTCGATCTGGCGCTGCTGGACCTGGGACTGCCCGATGGTTCCGGGGTCGAGGTGGTCGAGGCCTTGCGCGACAAGCAACCCGAAACGCAGTCGGTGGTGGTGACGATCCACGATGACGACGAGCATCTCTTTCCGGCACTGCAAGCCGGCGCCTTCGGCTACCTGCTCAAGGAGCAGCCCCGAGAACTGATTGCCGAGCAGCTCAAGCGCATGAGCGCCGGCGAGCCGCCGCTGTCACCATCGATCGCCCGGCGAGTGATCGCGCACTTCGCCGCACAGGCTGCCGTCAAGCCGGCGCGCTCGTCCAGTCTCCCGCCGCGCGCGGCACTGTCCGATCGCGAGACCGAGGTGCTCCTGCGGGTCGCCAAAGGCTTCACGCTGCCCGAGATCGCCGACCAGATGAACCTGTCGCGCCACACGATCGCCGATTACGTCAAGCAGGTCTACCGCAAGCTCAACGTGAACTCCCGCGCCGAAGCCGCACTGGAAGCCCAGCGCATGGGCCTCATCCGCTCCTGAACTGCCGTTCACCGGGGCGCATGCCGGCCGGGCCGGCCGGATAATCATCCGATGATTGGACGTCTCACCGGCACCCTGGCTGAAAAGTCGCCGCCGCAATTGCTCGTCGACGTCAACGGCGTCGGCTACGAGCTCGATGTGCCGATGAGCACTTTCTACAACCTGCCCGCCCTGGGCGAGCGTGTCACGCTGCTCACGCACTTCGTCGTGCGCGAAGACGCACAGATCCTGTTCGGCTTTCTGACTCACGACGAGCGCCAGACCTTCCGGCAGCTCATCAAGATCACCGGCGTGGGCCCGCGCATGGCGCTGTCGCTGCTGTCGGGCCTGAGCGTGAGCGAATTGGCCGCGGCCGTGGCACGGCAGGAAACCGCCCGGCTGGTCAAGGTTCCGGGCATCGGCAAGAAAACGGCCGAGCGGCTGCTGCTCGAGTTGAAGGGCAAGCTCGGCGATGCTCTGGCCGCGCCCGCCACGGTGGCCAGCGATGCGCAAGCCGACATCCTGCAAGCGCTCATCGCGCTGGGTTACAGCGACCGCGAGGCTGCCGCCGCACTCAAGAGCCTGCCCGCCGAGGCCAGCGTCAGCGAGGGCATCAAGCTCGCGCTGAAATCGCTGGCCTGACACCAAGCGGCGCCAGGAGCGGTGCGCGAACGTCAGTGCATGTGCATGTGGTCGTGATCGGGCTCGGCCTTGGCAGCCTCGGGCTGCTCAATGTTGACTGTCACCACCACCTCGCCCGCCTTTTCAAACTTGAGCGTCATCGGGAAGGTGTCGCCCGCCTTCAGCGGCGCCTTCAGGCCCACCAGCATCAAATGAAGGGCACCGGGCTTGAGTTCGACCGTCTGGCCGGCAGGCAACTCCAGGGCATCGAGCTGACGCATCTTCATGACGTTGCCGTCCATCGTCATCGAGTGAATCTGAACCGAAGCGGCCACGGCGGTCGTGGCCGACAACAGCCGGTCGGCGGCGCCCGCGTTGACGAGCGTCATGAAGCCGCCACCCATGGTCTGGCCCGCCACGGTGGGTCGTGCGTTCGGATGGCCGATGTCGATCGAGCCGAGCTTGTAGCTGTGGGCTGAAGCCACCAGCGTGGCCAGGGTCAAGGCGGTACCGGCGAGCAAGCGGCAGATGAAGGCGAAGGACATGGAAGGGCTCCGGGTGAGTGGATTAACAAATGCCCAAAGGGTACCCCAGCGCGGTGGGGCTGGAAGTGGCAGCAAGGCATCGGCGCAGCCCCTGCGGGGGCGTGCCGATAATGCGCCATGAGCATCCAGACCGATGATTTCGAGCCGCGTCGCGTGGTCAGCGCGGCGAGCGCCTCGCCCAACGAGGACGCCATCGAACGCGCGCTGCGCCCCAAGGGGCTGGCCGAGTACGTCGGCCAGGTCAAGGCACGCGAGCAGTTGCAGATCTTCATCGGAGCGGCACGCATGCGCGGCGAGGCCATGGACCACGTGCTGCTGTTCGGCCCGCCGGGTCTGGGCAAGACCACGCTGTCGCACATCATCGCCAACGAGCTCGGCGTGAACCTGCGCCAGACCTCCGGCCCGGTGCTCGAAAAGCCGAAGGATCTGGCCGCGATCCTGACCAATCTCGAGCGCAACGATGTGCTGTTCATCGACGAGATCCACCGGCTGAGCCCGGTCGTCGAGGAGATCTTGTACCCCGCGCTCGAGGACTACCAGATCGACATCATGATCGGCGAGGGCCCGGCGGCACGCTCGATCAAGCTCGATCTGCAGCCCTTCACCCTGGTCGGTGCGACCACCCGCGCGGGCATGCTGACCAACCCGCTGCGCGACCGCTTCGGCATCGTGGCGCGACTCGAGTTCTACACACCCGAAGAACTCGCGCGCATCGTCAACCGCTCGGCCGGCTTGCTCAATGTGCCCACCGACGGTGAAGGTGCCTTCGAGATCGCCCGGCGCTCGCGCGGCACGCCGCGCATCGCCAACCGGCTGCTGCGCCGCGTGCGCGACTACGCCGACGTCAAGGGTGACGGTCGCATCACCAAGCCGCTGGCCGATCTGGCGCTGGCCATGCTCGATGTCGACCCGCACGGCCTCGACGTGATGGACCGCAAGCTGCTCGAAGCGGTGATCCATCGCTTCGACGGCGGCCCGGTCGGGCTCGACAACGTGGCCGCAGCCATCGGCGAAGAGCGCGACACCATCGAAGACGTCATCGAGCCCTACCTCATCCAGCAGGGTTACCTGCAGCGCACGCCGCGCGGGCGCATCGCCACGCTGGCGGCCTACCGTCA
>CANBSV010000046.1 GCA_947372225.1 Burkholderiales bacterium
TTGCGCCGGTTTGGTACTTCACGCCTTACTACTCCATCCTGCGAGCAATCACTGCGGAGATGATGTATGTGCTGATGGGCTTCGTGGTGGCCGGCGCTGCCTTGGCGGTGCTGAAATTGAAGCTGTCAGGCTTGTTCAAGGTCGTGATCGTCGGGGCTGCTGCTGCAGTGCTCGCCATGATGTTCTCCATCGATGCCAAGTTCTGGGGCGTGGTGGGGATGGGCGGCGCGGTAGTGATCCTGTTCTTCCTGCCTTGGCTTGATTACAGCGAGGTGAAATCGATCCGCTATCGCCCCGATTGGCACAAGTACCTCTATGGTGTGTTCGTCATCAATTTCTTGATGCTGGGGTATCTGGGCGTTCAACCCGTTTCTCCGGTGGGCGAGCGTCTTTCCCAAATTGGAACGGTGATCTATTTCGGGTTCTTCTTGCTGATGCCTTGGTGGAGCCGGTTGGGGGAATTCAAGACGGTTCCGGACCGCGTCACTTTCGCTGCTCACTGATCATCAAGGCCTGACAGGAAATGAAAAAACTCATCTGCTCCCTGCTGATTTCGATGTTCGGCCTCTCGTTGGCGAATGCCTCGAGCGGAGGCATCGCTTGGGACAAGTTCCCTCAAGAAAAATCGACCGATGTGGCCGCGCTTCAAAATGGCGCCAAGACTTTTGCCAACTACTGCTTGAACTGCCACAACGCAGCCTTCATGCGCTACAACCGGTTGCGTGATATCGATCTGACCGAAGCGCAGATCAAAGGCAACTTGATGTTCGCCACCGAAAAGGTTGGCGACACCATGAAGGTGTCTCTTGACCCCAAGAACGCCAAGGATTGGTTGGGTGCCGTGCCTCCAGATCTGACATTGATAGCACGGTCCCGCGCGGCGGCCCAGGGCAGTGGCGCCGACTACCTCTACACCTTCTTGCGTACGTTCTACCGTGATGAAACGAAGGCCACAGGTTGGAACAACCTTGCCTTCCCAAACGCCGCGATGCCTCACGTTCTGTGGGAGTTGCAGGGGCAGCGGGTGGCCAAGTTCGTGGAGGAAAAAGACCACCACGATGAGACCAAGGTGGTTCACCGGTTTGCTGGTTTCGAGGCGGTCACCAAGGGGACCCAATCCCAGGCAGAGTTCGACGACACCATTGCCAATCTCGTGGCTTATCTCAACTGGATGGGTGAGCCGGCGCAGGGCACACGCACGCGTCTCGGCGTTTGGGTGTTGCTGTTTCTGTCGGTGTTCACCTTGATTGCCTGGCGACTGAACGCGGCATTCTGGAAAGACATTAAGTGATTTTTCGCCTGTCCGGTCGCCGCAATCGGCGCCGGACGATCGCGCAGTGGGGTTCCCGGTTCTGGGTTTCCACTGCGTTTTTGTTTCCCGACCCTACTAGGAGCCCACCCGCATGATGGTGCTTTACTCCGGCACGACCTGCCCTTACTCGCATCGTTGCAGATTCGTGTTGTTCGAAAAGGGCATGGATTTTGAGATTCGCGACGTCGACTTGTTTGCCAAGCCAGAAGACATCGCATTGATGAATCCGTACAACGAAGTTCCGATCCTTGTCGAACGTGATCTGATCTTGTACGAGTCGCACATCATCAATGAGTACATTGATGAGCGATTCCCTCATCCCCAATTGATGCCAGGCGATCCCGTCGCGCGCGCGCGAGTCAGGTTATTCCTGCTGAATTTCGAAAAAGAACTGTTCGCACACGTGAATTTGCTCGAGTCACGCGGTGTCAAAGCGACCGACAAGCAGCTCGATAAGGCTCGAGCGCAGATCCGTGATCGGTTGACTCAGTTGGCACCGATTTTCCTGAAAAACAAATTCATGCTTGGAGATGACTTCTCAATGCTTGATGTCGCCATTGCACCTTTACTTTGGCGCCTCGACTATTACGGCATTGACATGTCCAAGAACGCAGTACCTCTTCTGAAATATGCGGAGCGAATTTTTTCGCGCCCAGCCTATATTGAGGCGCTTACCCCGTCTGAAAAAGTCATGCGCAAGTGACCTGCACGTCGCGCTCAATCCGCACTGTTGGTGACAGCATCCCATGAAGCCAACTCCAGAGCCGCCTCCTTCGGGTCCGGACGGAACTTCGACGCGCCCGTATTTGATCCGAGCGCTCCATGAGTGGTGCACTGACAACGGGTTCACGCCATATGTGGCTGTATTCGTCGATGCGAGCGTAAAAGTGCCGATGGAGTACGTCAAGAATGGTGAGATCGTTCTCAATGTAGGCTTTGAGGCGACAACTGCGCTTGAGCTGGGTAATGAACTGATTGAATTCAAAGCGAGGTTTGGCGGTAGCTCCCGAGATATTTCCGTCCCGGTCGATCACGTCATCGCGATTTATGCGCGAGAGAATGGCCAAGGAATGGCATTCCCGGTACCTAGAGATGGCGGGGCAACAGGACTGAGTTCAGTTGAAAAGACTGTTTTGCCAAGTCGAACCGAGCGCAGCGGTGCCATGCTGAGGCTTGCTACTGACAGCGAGGACTCGACTGTGCAGCCAACCCAGCGCGCGCCCCTGGCTGAGGATGGTTCTCCACCAGAACCTTCCCCTCCAAGCGGACGGCCTTCTTTGAAGCGAGTTAAGTAGCAGCGGTTGCCACGGCGGGGCGCCAGATAGAATTTTCCAAAAGCCCTTGTAGCTCAGTTGGTAGAGCAGCGGTTTTGTAAACCGAAGGTCGCGGGTTCGATTCCTGCCGGGGGCACCACATCAAAAAGCGCGTCTTCGGGGCAAGAACATGACGACACCGGACGAATTTACCGTTGGCGACGGGATCGCTGCTGCGAACGCGAGTTGGACCTTCGGTAATGACGTTGCTCGTACGTTTTCCAGTCACGTCAGCAAGTCGGTACCGCTGTACGAGGAGGGGCACGATCTGATCTGCGCCTTGTCCGATTTTTATGTACAGGATTCTTCCGTCTGCTACGAGTTGGGAAGCTCCACGGGAATCCTTAGCAGCAAGTTGGCGCGACGTCACGCCAGCAAGAAAGCGCGTTTTATCGGAATCGAGACGGTTCCTGAGATGGTCGCGCAGGCCAAGGAGGAGTCGGGGCCACTGCAGAACCTCGAGTTTGTGCAAGACGACATCAATCTTTATCCCTACGAGCCGGCAGACCTCATCGTGTCATTCTGTACGGTGCAGTTCGTCCCCCCTCATCTTCGGCAGGCGTTGTTCGACAGGCTTTATCAAAGCCTCAACTGGGGTGGGGCGTTGCTGATCTATGAGAAGGTCCGGGCGCCGGATGCTCGGTTTCAGGATCAGATGAGTGCCATATACACCGACTACAAACTTGAGCGTGGCTACTCTCCCGAGGAAATCATCGCCAAGGCTCGAAGCCTCAAGCGTGTCCAGGAGCCGTTTTCAACTCAGGGGTACATCGACCTCTACAAGCGCGCTGGGTTCGTGGACATCATGAGCGTCATCAAGTGGGTCTGCTTCGAAGGTTTTTTGGCGATCAAGTAAGAAGACGACCATCCCGACAGGACCACTCTCAGCCCTTGATGAATCCGCTCTTCTTCAGGGCGCGAACGCTCAAATAAAGCGCCACCCAAGCCACGAAAATACCGACGATGGCTTGGCTTGATGGCAAATCGACGCCACCGTGAGCGCTGTACTCGCTCCACCAGTACAGCGACAACATGGCTGCCAGCAGTGTGAAGGTCGTGTTGTATTCCTTGACAAGCACGCGCTTCCAGTTGAACCGCATGCCCTGCGTGGATTCTGCAAAGCCTGTAAGGCGCGGCAGCCAGCGATTGACTCGTCGCATGTACTCTGAGTACTCCGAACCAAACTTCCCGAGCAGATAAGACTCCTCCGCTGCGACGATGCAAGCGTAGGTGAAAAGGATGGCGGGGATGACGAGTAGGACGAAGGCATAAGAATGCACTACGAGCGCTAGTCCAATCGCCATCAGGATATTGCCGACATACAGAGGATTCCGGCAGTGCGCGAACACTCCGCCTTGAACGAGGTTACTTGCATAAACCTGCTTGTTCTTGCCTCCTCGAACGATGTACTCATAGCCGATTGTCAAAATGCGCAGAAATTGACCCAGTAACGCCAATATCACCCCCGCGATGCTGAGAGTGGTGCCCCATTGCGGAGCGACGGATGTGTAACCCGGTCCGCTTAGGCCCAACGCGATCAAAAATAAAACCGGCCCCAGAGCGTTACGGTAGCGAAAGAGAAATTGGCCGATTTGCGTCATCGATTTTTAAAAGTAAGGCACCCAAAAGGGCGCAAGTTATCGGAAGTATTGTGGCTCATGGTGCTGCTAACGAGGACATCAACCCGAACGGGCCTTGATCCTTAGCGTTGCGATTGGAAAACCTTCACTAGCGAGCTTCGCTTCAATTGCGGGCTGCAGATGGCGCAACTTTGCGGCCACTGCAGCGTTAGCGGCAAAAAGTGTCCACCCCGCATCGTCGACCGGGCCCGGTGCGACGTGTGGTTTGAGTGATTGCGGTAGGGACGGCAACACGATCGCGAACCTTCTTGCCGACTCCCTCAACCCATCCCGCAGTCTGTTCAAGGGCGCGCTCTGACCCATGGCGTCAGCTATTGCCAGCGCGTTGGGGACCGAGGGGGAAGTTTTACTCAATGCGACGCTAGTGTAGAGATCTCGGTTTGCTTTGCTGCGCACGGCTGACGGAACGGTGCGCCGTCACAATGAAGCTAACTCGCAACGGTAAACTTACAAGGAAAGCCGCTCGGCCCCGAAGGTTGCCGTCGCCCCAAGCCCGTGCCTCGTGAAGGAGTCACGCCAAATTCACAAAAAGGTGGCCCCGTTCGAAATGCGACGTTTCGGATTCCGCGCCATCCGAGTCCTTTTCCCTTCATGTTGCCCAACTTTCTCACCCAAATTTTCGGCAGTCGCAACGAGCGACTCTTGAAGCAATACCGCCGCGTGCTCCAAAGCGTCAATGCGCTTGAGTCCAAGTACGAGGCCCTCGACGATGCAGAACTTGCGGGGCAGACGCTTCAATTTCGCCAGCGCCATGCTGCCGGTGAATCGCTAGACAGTCTGCTTTCCGAAGCATTCGCTGTGGTTCGCGAAGGCAGCAAACGTGCGCTGAAGATGCGCCACTTCGATGTCCAGTTGATCGGTGGCATGACCTTGCACAACGGCAAGATCGCCGAGATGCGCACCGGCGAGGGCAAGACATTGATGGCCACGCTGCCTGTCTACTTGAATGCGATCGCGGGCAAAGGCGTTCACGTGGTGACTGTCAACGACTACCTGGCACGCCGCGATGCCGAGTGGATGGGGCGGTTGTATGGCTTTCTGGGGCTGAGCGTTGGCGTGAACCTGCCGAACATGCCCCGCGAGGAAAAGCGGATCGCCTACGCAGCTGACGTTACGTACGGGACCAACAACGAGTTCGGGTTCGATTACCTGCGCGACAACATGGTCCAGGATCTCGCCGATCGCGTTCAGCGGGGTTTGTCTTATGCAATCGTCGACGAGGTTGACTCGATCTTGATCGATGAAGCCAGAACGCCGCTGATCATCAGCGGCCAGGCCGAAGACCACACCGAGATGTACGTGCGCATCAATGCTGTGGTGCCGCGACTCAAGAAGCAGATCGGAGAGGCCGACCCGAAGACGGGCGAGGGGGTTATCGAACCAGGTGATTTCACCGTCGATGAGAAGTCGCATCAGGTTTACTTGACCGAAGATGGTCACGAAAACGCCGAGCGATTGCTGAGCGAAGTAGGGCTCTTGCCTTCGGGCGCCAGCCTTTATGACGCTGCCAACATCACGCTGATGCACCACGTTTATGCCGCTCTGCGTGCCACCCATCTGTATCACCGCGACCAGCACTATGTGGTCCAAGACGGCTCTGAAGGTCCGGAAATCGTGATCGTCGATGAGTTCACCGGCCGGCTCATGACCGGGCGCCGCTGGTCAGACGGTTTGCATCAAGCCGTAGAGGCCAAGGAAGGCGTGCCCATTCAAAGCGAGAACCAGACGCTCGCATCCATCACGTTCCAGAACTACTTTCGCATGTACGGCAAGCTCAGTGGCATGACCGGTACCGCCGATACCGAGGCCTACGAGTTCCAGGAGATCTACGCGTTGGAAACGGTGGTGATTCCACCGAACCGGCCCACGGTGCGCAAGGATCAACTCGACCTGATCTACAAGACCAGTCGGGAGAAGTTCGAGGCGGTGATCGCTGACATCCGTGATTGCCACGAACGCGGCCAACCGGTGCTTGTGGGCACCACATCGATCGAGAACTCTGAGTTGATTTCCGGCCTCCTGCACACGGCCAAGTTGCCGCACCAAGTGCTCAACGCCAAGCAGCACGCCAGAGAAGCCGACATCGTGGCTCAGGCCGGCCGGCCGGGGGTGGTCACGATCGCCACCAACATGGCAGGGCGCGGCACCGACATCGTGCTCGGCGGCAACGTCGAAAACCAGATCAAGTCGATCGAGGCCGACGAGACCATCGTCGAGGAGGACAAGCGTGCGCGGTCTCAGCGCCTGCGCGATGAGTGGCAGTCGTTGCACGATCAGGTCAAGGCCGCAGGCGGCCTGCGCATCATCGCCACCGAGCGCCATGAGTCGCGCCGCATCGACAACCAGTTGCGCGGCCGCTCGGGACGTCAGGGCGACCCGGGGTCCTCGCGGTTTTACCTTTCGCTCGACGACTCTTTGATGCGCATCTTCGCCGGCGATCGCGTTCGCGCGATCATGGAGCGGTTGAAGATGCCCGATGGTGAGGCGATCGAGGCCAGCATGGTCACGCGCAGTATCGAGGGGGCGCAGCGCAAGGTGGAGGCGCGCAACTTCGACATGCGCAAGCAGTTGCTCGAGTACGACGATGTTGCCAACGACCAGCGCAAGGTGATCTATCAGCAACGCAACGAAATTCTCGAGGCGCAAAGCCTGACCGAGCAAATTGCCAGCCTTCGCCGCAGCGCCATGGGGGATGTGGTCCGCAACTTCGTTCCGGTCAACAGTTTCGAAGAACAGTGGGATCTGGACAGCCTTGAAAAGACGCTGAGCGAAGAATGGCAACTGGCCGTATCGCTAAAGGCCGACGTCGAAGCGAGCAGCTCAATCACTGACGAGGACCTGGTGGAGCGCGTGGCGAAGGCCGCCGACGAGTCCTTCGGCGCTAAGGTGGAACTGGTTGGCGAAGATCAATTCATGCCCTTCATCCGCACGATCTTCCTGCAGTCCATCGATCAGCATTGGCGCGAGCACCTTGCAGCGCTCGACTACCTGCGTCAGGGCATTCACCTGCGCGGCTACGCTCAGCAAAACCCGAAGCAGGAATACAAGCGTGAGGCTTTCGAGCTGTTCGGGCGATTGCTCGATGTGATCAAGATGGACGTGACCCGTACGCTGATGCTGGTTCGCATCCGATCTGCCGAAGAGGTAGCTCAGGCAACAGAGGCCATTGAGGAGCGAGCCGAGCGCATTGCGAACGTGACCTACACGCACCCCAACGAAGACGGCAGCGTTTCGCAAGATGCGGATCCGGCAACGCAGGTCGCGGAGATTCCCAAGGCTGGCCGCAATGATCCGTGTCCGTGTGGCAGCGGTAAGAAGTTCAAGTTGTGTCACGGCCGTCTGGCCTGAGGATGGGGAGCCTGCCGTGCCGGTCAATCTGCAAGCGCCCATTCCCGATGAACTGAAGCCCGTCGCTGGAGTGCGGCTGGGCACTGCGATGGCGGGGGTGCGCAAGGCCAATCGCCGTGATGTGCTGGTCGTTTCGCTGGCCGAGGGGTCGCAGGTCTCGGGTGTGTTCACCACCAACCGGTTCTGCGCGGCTCCGGTCCAGTTGTGCCGCCAACACCTGGCGACAAGTGCCGCCGGCAAGCCCGGTATCCGAGCTTTGTTGGTGAACACGGGCAACGCCAATGCTGGAACCGGTGAGGACGGGCTCAAGCGCGCTCGTTCAACCTGTGTCGCTCTGGCAGGCCAGCTGAATCTGGAGCCCGATCAGGTGCTGCCGTTTTCCACCGGCGTGATCATGGAAACGCTGCCCAATGATCGCATCGAGGCCGCATTGGGTGCTGCGCTGGTGGATCTCGAGGACAGCCATTGGGCCACCGCCGCCGAAGCCATCATGACCACTGACACGCTGCCCAAGGCGGCATCGATGCAGGTCAGCATCGGTGGCAAGACGGTCACCGTGACCGGCATCAGCAAGGGCGCCGGGATGATCCGGCCCAACATGGCCACGATGCTCGGCTTCGTGGCCACCAATGCCGTTCTGGCGCCGGGACTGCTGGACACACTGGTGCGTGATGCGGCCGATCAGTCCTTCAACCGCATCTCGATCGACGGCGACACGTCAACCAACGACTCGTTCATCCTGATTGCCACGCAGCAAGCCGGGCACGCACCCATCGAGCGCCTCGACAGCGCCGAGGGCACCGTCTTGCGCGATGCGGTGATCGCTGTATCGACCCGGCTCGCGCAGGCCATCGTGCGCGACGGCGAAGGCGCCACCAAGTTCATCACGGTGCAGATCGATGGCGGCGTCACCGAAGCCGAATGCCGGTTGGCGGCTTATGCCATTGCCCATTCGCCGCTGGTCAAGACAGCGTTTTTTGCCAGCGATCCGAATCTGGGGCGCATCCTGGCCGCCGTTGGTTACGCCGGCATCACCGATCTCGATCAGACGCTCATCGACCTGCATCTCGACGGCGTGCATGTGGTGCGCCAGGGTGGTCGCCATCCGGACTACCGCGAAGAAGACGGGCAGCGCGTGATGAAGCAAAGCGAGATCACGGTGCGGGTCAATCTGAACCGCGGTGCTGCGAGCACCACCGTGTGGACCTGCGACCTCAGCATCGACTACGTGAAGATCAACGCCGATTACCGCAGTTGAGGCCCTGCGGGCCATGCAGCACGGTCCATCACGTCGGTGATCAGCCCTTCGACGCCCCAGCGCATCAATTGTTCGGCCACGTCCACGTCGTTGACGGTGTAGCTCATGACGAACAGACCAACTGCGTGGAGTTGGGCAATCACTGTGGTGTCAAGCAGCGGGTGATCGATGACCACCGCGCTGCAGCCCAGTTCAAGGGACTGTTCCAACCACCCTGGCACCAGTTCGTCCAGCAACAGTGCGCGCGGCAAATGAGGTGCTGTACCACGCGCTGCCTCCAGCGCCGACGTCGAAAATGAACTCAGCAGCGGCATGCGTGTGTGTTGAGCCCACAGTCTTGCCGTTTCCAAGGCGACGCTTGCACCCGTATGCGCGTCGTGGCCCGGCGTGGGCTTGATTTCGATGTTCAGGTCAGAGCCGGTCTCAAAACAAAAGCGGGCAATGTCGGACAAAGTGGGGATGGGCTCGCCAACGTGCTCTGGGCTGTGCCAGCCTCCCGCATCCAGCTGCGAGAGTTGTGCCCAGGTGTGCTCTTCTGCAACTCCGAGACCGGATGTCGTTCGCTCGAGCTCGGTGTCGTGGAATAGGAAGGCCACCCCGTCGGCGCTGATCTTGACGTCACATTCAAAGGCCTTGAATCCATGCCGAGCGCCGAGGCGGAAGGCAGCCAGCGTGTTTTCAGGGGCCAGGCGTCCCGCACCCCGATGCGCCCACCACCTTGGGTAAGGCCATGAGGATGGAGGTCTGAATGACTGTTGGTGGAATGGTGGTTCGGGTCTCATCGAGTTGCGCTCCGAGGTTGGATCACCACAGTCCAATCCGCAGGATGTGTCCAATAGACCCCAAAGACTGCGGTGGGAGACCTTACCGTGTATTTTCCGTGCTGCAATATCGCCAACCCCGCATCGTTTGCATACGGTTGCCCCTCTGATTTCGCCGCTCGCCCCCAAAGGCGGTGGCCCCGGCACTGAACCATGAACGCACCCACGCTCCTTACCGAACTGGCAGCTACCGCCCTTCCTGAGCACGGGTCCGCTCGGTTGCGTGAAATTCCCTACAACTACACGTCATTCTCCGATCGCGAGATCGTCCAGCGTCTGCTGGGCTCGCGTGCGTGGGAGCTGCTGGGGCGCTTGCGCGGAGAGCGTCAGACGGGGCGCTCAGCTCGGATGCTCTACGAGGTCCTTGGTGACATTTGGGTGGTGCAGCGCAATCCTTACCTGCAAGACGATCTGCTCGACAACCCCCGCCGCCGCAGGCAGTTGATCGAGGCTTTGCACCACAGGCTGGGCGAGGTGCAACGCCGCATCACTTCTTCGCAAGGCGACCACCACAGTGATGTCAACGAGTTGCTCCAAAGTGCCAGTCAGGCGGTGCATCGATTTTCCGAACAGTTTGATGAGGTGGCCCGTCTGCGTCGCAGCGCCAGCAAACTGTTGAATCGCTGCACGGCGTCTGACAACGTCAAGTTCGATGCACTTTCGCGCGTGTCGCATGTGACCGACGCCACTGACTGGCGGGTCGAATATCCGTTTGTGGTGCTCACGCCCGATACCGAAAGCGAGATGGCTGCTTTGGTGAAGGGCTGTGTCGAACTGGGGCTGACGATCATTCCCCGCGGCGGTGGCACCGGATACACGGGCGGCGCGATTCCGCTGATCTGGAACAGCGCGGTGATCAACACCGAAAAGCTTGAGGCGATGACCGAGGTCGAGATGCGCCGCCTGCCGGGCCTTGACCGCGAGGTTGCCACCGTGTGGACCGAAGCCGGCGTTGTCACCCAGCGTGTGGCCGACGCCGCTGAGCGCGCGGGCTACGTCTTTGCGGTGGATCCGACGTCGGCCGAGGCCTGTTGCATCGGCGGCAACATTGCGATGAACGCCGGCGGCAAGAAGGCGGTGCTGTGGGGCACGGCGCTCGACAATCTGGCTTCGTGGCGCATGGTCACGCCCGAGGCCAAGTGGCTCGAGGTCACGCGCTTGAACCACAACCTGGGCAAGATCCACGATGTGGCCGTGGCCAGCTTTGAGCTGAAGTACTTCGACGCCAGCGGCAAGACCCTCGAGCGCACGGAGCAACTTGACATTCCGGGCAGCACCTTCCGCAAGGAAGGGCTGGGCAAGGATGTGACCGACAAATTCCTGGCCGGGCTGCCGGGCATCCAGAAGGAGGGCTGCGACGGCCTGATCACCAGCGCGCGCTGGATCGTCCACAAGATGCCGGCGCATGTGCGCACGGTGTGCCTCGAGTTCTTTGGCAACGCCAAGGACGCGGTGCCCAGCATTGTCGAGATTAAGGACTACATGTTCGCGCAGGCCAAGGCCGGTGGTGCGGTGCTGGCGGGACTCGAGCACCTCGACGACCGCTACCTGAAGGCTGTCGGCTACGCGACCAAGAGCAAGCGCGCGCATGCGTCTGGCAACGCCTCGGGCCTGCCGAAGATGGTGCTGTTTGGGGACATCGCCGGCGATGATGCCGACGTGGTGGCGCGCGCCACCAGCGAGGTGATCCGCATCGCCAACAGCCGCGCCGGCGAGGGTTTTGTGGCGGTGAGCCCTGAGGCGCGCAAGAAGTTCTGGCTCGATCGCAAGCGCACTGCGGCGATCAGCAAGCACACCAATGCGTTCAAGGTGAACGAAGACGTGGTCATCCCGCTGCCGCGCATGGGTGAGTACACCGAGGGTATCGAGCGGATCAACATCGAGCTGAGTCTGCGCAACAAGTTGGCGCTACTCGACGCATTGGAAACGTTCTTCCTCAAGGGCTCGCTGCCCTTGGGCAAGACCGACGACGCAGCGGAGATCGCATCGGCCGAATTGCTGGAAGACAGCGTTGCGCAAGCCTTGGCGCTGATCGGTCGTGTGCGTGCGCTGTGGCAGCAGTGGCTCTCGCACCTGGACACGCCATCAGGGCAGCGACCTGCTCTCGATCAAGGCGTCGCACAGGTTGGGCCCGAGGACGAGCGAACCTTTTTCGCACAACTGCAGGACCGCACTCTGCGCGCGTCTTGGAAATTGCAGGTGCGCGCGCCACTGCAGGCGATCTTCTCTGGCGCCTCGTTGTCGCCAATTCTCGAGGCTTGCCAGAAGATTCACACCGAGGTGTTGCATGGTCGGGTCTGGATTGCGCTGCACATGCACGCCGGTGACGGCAACGTGCACACCAACATCCCGGTCAACAGCGACGACTACGACATGCTGCAAACCGCCCACGAAGCGGTAGCCCGAATCATGGGCCTGGCGCGCCGCCTCGATGGTGTGATTTCAGGAGAGCACGGAATCGGGATCACCAAGCTGGAGTTCGTTACCGACGGCGAACTGGCTGACTTCGCGGCCTATAAACAGCGCATCGACCCCGAGGGGCGCTTCAACAAGGGCAAGCTGCTGCGGGGCACTGCTGGTGCGGGCCTGGCCGTTGGTGAAGGGCCGTCGACTGATCTGCGTGCCTCCGATCTGAGCCAAGCCTACACGCCGAGCTTCGGGCTGATGGGACATGAGTCGCTCATCATGCAGCAAAGCGATATCGGGGCGATCGCCGACAGCATCAAGGACTGCATGCGCTGCGGCAAGTGCAAACCGGTGTGCGCCACGCACGTGCCGCGCGCGAACCTGCTGTACAGCCCGCGCAACAAGATCCTCGCGACGTCGCTGCTCGTCGAGGCCTTCCTCTACGAAGAGCAGACGCGTCGTGGCGTGAGCCTGAAGCACTGGGAAGAGTTCGAGGACGTCGCCGACCACTGCACCGTGTGCCACAAGTGCGCGAGCCCGTGTCCGGTGAAGATCGACTTTGGTGACGTGTCAATGAACATGCGCAACCTCTTGCGCAAGATGGGCCAGAAGAGCTTCCGGCCCGGCAATGCGCTGTCGATGGCGTTTCTCAACGCCACCAGCCCCGACAAGATCAACCTCATGCGCAAGGCCATGGTGGGGGTGGGCTTCAAGGCGCAGAGGCTGGCAAATGACCTGCTGAGCCGTTTGGCGCGAAAGCAGACGGCTGCGCCTCGCGCAACGGTGGGGACCGCGCCGATCAAGGAGCAGGTGATCCACTTCATCAACAAGAAGCTGCCTGGAGGACTGCCCAAGAAGACCGCGCGCGCCTTGCTGGACATCGAGGACAAGGATTACGTTCCGATCATTCGCAATCCGGCGACAACCACGGCCGAAACGGAGGCGGTGTTTTATTTCCCTGGCTGCGGCTCGGAGCGCTTGTTTTCGCAAGTGGGCCTGGCCACACAGGCCATGCTGTGGCACGCTGGGGTGCAAACGGTGTTGCCACCTGGCTACTTGTGCTGCGGTTATCCGCAGCGTGGCAGTGGTCAGTTTGATAAAGCCGACAAGATCATCACCGACAACCGGGTCTTGTTTCACCGCGTGGCCAACACGCTGAACTACCTGGACATCAAGACAGTCGTGGTCAGTTGTGGAACCTGCTACGACCAGTTGCAGGGTTACCAGTTCGACAAGATCTTCCCAGGCTGTCGAATCATCGATATTCACGAGTACCTGCTCGAAAAGAACGTCACCTTGCAGGGGCAGGGCGGCTACCTGTATCACGACCCCTGCCACAGCCCGATGAAACTTCAAGAGCCGATGAAGACCGTCAAGGCGCTGGTCGGTGGTGCTCACCCCGAGGCGGTCCTCGAGAGCAAACGCTGCTGCGGCGAGAGCGGTACGCTGGGCGTGACCCGCCCGGACATCTCGACGCAGATTCGTTTCCGCAAGGAAGAAGAACTGAGGAAAGACGAGCAAGCCCTGCGGAAGGTTACGGCCGGATTGGCCGTCGATCGTGATGCCGATGCCTTTGTTGCGATTCCGTCCGATCAGAGGAACCTCAAGATCCTCACGTCTTGCCCTAGTTGTTTGCAGGGCTTGAGCCGTTACTCCGGTGACTTGCAAAACGGGCTGCTTGAAGCGGACTACATCGTGGTGGAGATGGCCAACCAGTTGCTTGGGGGCGACTGGATGCCGCGGTACGTGGAACAGGCCAATCGGGGAGGCATCGAGCGGGTGCTGGTGTGAGCGATCTTCATCGCGAGTGTGCGCTGTGCGACTCAGCAGGCGGTCTGGTGGTCACTTCGAGCCAGCACTGGCGGGTGATCAGGGTCGACGATCCCTCCTTTCCCGCGTTCTATCGCGTGATATGGGCCGAGCACGTGGCCGAGTTCAGTTCCCTGACTGCTTCGGCTCGCGCCGAGTGCATGAGCGTGGTTTGCGCTATCGAACGGGTGTTGATCAGGCTATTGCGGCCAACGAAGGTCAACCTGGCCGCGCTTGGAAACGTCGTTCCTCACCTGCACTGGCATGTGATCGCCCGCTTCGATTGGGACAGCCATTTTCCGCAGCCCATCTGGGGTGAGGCGCAGCGGCACGTTGGTTCAGCCGCGGCATTGCTGGCGGTCACGCTGGCCGAACTGGACCGCGAAGTCGCCGACGCTGTGATCGGTGTGAAAAGCGATGAGTGACGGGCAACTCAGCCGCTTCGATACACTCGTTCGAATCGAACACGCAACCGTTTTTTTACATGGCCGGACTGAGCGCTGACTCCGCGATCCCCACGGCCATGACCGTGCACCGGCAATCGAGGGCGCTCCAAGTCAAGTTCTCTGACGGATGCGAGTTCCGGATTCCGTTCGAGTTGATGCGCGTGTATTCACCCTCGGCTGAGGTGCAAGGACACGGCCCGGGACAAGAGGTACTGCAAACCGGAAAGCGTCAGGTTGACATGGTCTCGCTGGACCCGGTGGGCAACTACGCGGTGCAGCCGGTTTTTTCCGACGGTCACAGCACCGGCATCTTCACTTGGGACTATCTTTACTTCCTAGGGTCCCAGCAAACGCATTTGTGGCTTCAATACGAAGCTCGCCTGGCTGCTGCGGCCGTCGAACGCGATGCGCCGATGCGTGCGGCTGCGGGCCCGTCTTGCAGCAGTCACTGACCTCATCCACCTTGTGAGCCCAATTTGAGCAACACCCATTTCGGATTCAAGACGGTCGACGAAGCCCAAAAGGCCGGCCGTGTTCGTGGCGTCTTCGACTCCGTAGCCTCGAAGTACGACGTCATGAACGATCTGATGTCGATGGGTTTGCATCGTGCCTGGAAGGCTTACACCGTGGCAGTGGCAAATGCCCGTCCCGGCGATCGGGTCCTCGATATCGCTGGCGGCACGGGAGACCTGGCACGCGCCTTTGACAAAAAGGTCGGTCCGTCGGGTCTGGTGGTGCACACCGATATCAACGAGGCGATGCTTCGACAAGGCAGAGACCGCCTCACAGATGCCGGCGTGCTGCTGCCCACGTCGATCTGTGATGCAGAGACCCTGCCATTTCCAGACGCCGCCTTCGACATCGTGTGCGTGGCCTTCGGCCTGCGCAACATGACCCACAAGGACAAGGCCCTGTCGGAGATGAATCGGGTTTTGCGTCCCGGCGGGCGCTTGCTGGTGCTTGAGTTTTCGAAAGTCGCGCAGCCGCTGGAAAAGCTTTACGACTGGTATTCATTCAAGGTGTTGCCACGGGTGGGGCAGTGGGTGGCTGGTGACGCCGAGAGTTACCAGTACCTCGCCGAGTCGATTCGCATGCATCCTCCGCAGGCCGAGCTCAAGGCGATGCTGAAAGAGGCGCGTTTCGGACATGTTGATGTACACAATTTGAGCGCCGGGATCGTGGCGCTGCACGTTGGCATCAAGTGCTGACCAAAAGGGGCGATGACGGATATCAGGTCCGTCAGGACGACCCTGTTGGTTTGGTCCGACCCGCCAGGATCGGGTCTCTATCAATTGACGTCCGACGGCTACACTCCGCCGACATTTGTGCCGATACCCCTCTGTCTATAGAGGGCGCGTGGTGAATTTATGGTCACGTTCGTTGTTTGTCAGCGCCGTACGGCGCGTCCATTTCAAAGTAATCGCGGAGCTTTTGAATGATTTCAGGAACGAGTTTGACGGCTGAAAACCGCAGTTTTTCGGTACGGGCGTTGTGGCCGCTGGCGGGTGCAGTCTTTTTTGCAGCTCTTTTGACCGGATGTGGCGGGAGCGAGACGAAGGACAAGGCGGCATCGCAGACTGCTGCGAAGGTCAACAAGGAAGAGATCACTGTCCATCAGATCAACAATGTCTTGCAGCAGCAAAGGGGATTGAAGCCTGAAATGGCGGCGTCTGCCAGTGTTCAGGTTCTCGAGCGTTTGATCGATCAGGAGCTGGCCATTCAAAAGGCTCAGGAACAAAAGATTGATCGTGACCCCAAGGTGGTTCAGCAAATGGAGTCTGCTCGGCGCGAGATAATTTCCCGGGCCTATATTGATAAAGTTGGATCCGGGGCTCCTAAACCTACGCCTGCTGAAATAAAGGCTTATTATGACAGTAAGCCAAATCTCTTTAGTGATCGGAAGATATATTCCTTTCAAGAATTGATAATAGATTCGGATCCAAATCAGGTACAGGTCTTGCGGGATGCATTAACTGCGGCCAAGGACGTGAATGCCTTTGTCGGGTATTTGAAGGCCAATAATTTCAAGTTCGGTGGCAACCAGTCCAGTCGAGCTGCAGAGCAGTTGCCGCTGTCCAGTTTGGACGAGATCGCCAAAATGAAGAATGGACAAGCGCTGTTCAGCGTCACCCCTAAGGGGGTTCAAGTGACAGTGCTCGCCGGCACCCGCGGGCAACCTGTCGACGAAGTTCGCGCTCAGCCGGCCATTGAGCAATTCCTGCTCAATGAACGAAAACGCAAGTTGGTCGAGGATGACTTGAAGGCCCTTCGCAAGTCCGCGAAGATTGAATATGTGGGTGACTATGCAAATGGGGCACCTAAATCTCTCGATGAGAAACTGAATGTTTCGCCCAGCCGGTCGCCCTTGGTGGACGCTTCTGCCTCGGCTGGCGAGTACGTCCCACCCCCGCCGGCTCCACTGGCTTCGGCCCCGGCTGAAACGGCACCTGCAGAGCCTTTTACTGCATCCAGTCCCAGCGGGAAGGCGTTGCAACAGGGCCTCAAGGGCTTCAAGTGACGCTTAAGTTGCAGATTGCCAGACCCGGAAATATCAAGGAAGGCTCAGCCATGATTGCAAGGCGATTTTTCTCTGTTTTTGTTGCCGCACTGTTTTGCTTGAATGGTGCGAGGGCTCAAACCCCCGACACCTCTGAGTACATCTTGGGGACCGGTGATGTGATCAAGGTCACCGTCTATCAGGTACCCGATTTGAGCGTCGAGGCGCGGATCTCTGAACTGGGGCAAATAACCTTTCCTCTGTTGGGTACCGTGACGGTCGGCGGTAGCACGCCAACCGGGGTCCAGGAGAAGATTGCCAAGGCGCTCAGGGAGGGGGGATTTGTCTTGAAGCCGCAGGTGATCGTTTCGATCCTGCAGGTCAAGAGCAACTTGGTGTCGATCCTCGGGCAAGTCGGCAAGCCCGGGCGATACCCGATCGAGACGGTGAACACCAAGGTGTCCGAGATCATCGCGGCGGCCGGAGGAATCCTGCCTGGCGGATCCGACGTGGTAACGCTGGTGGGCACGCGCAATGAAAAACCTGTGCGCCTCGAGATTGACGTTCCTGCCATCCTGCAAGCCGGCAAAAGCGAACTTGACGTGAATGTCATCAACGGCGACATCATTTATGTGGCCGTTGCACCCACAGCCTACATCTACGGCGAGGTTCAGCGGCCCGGAGTTTTTCCGATAGAGCGGGGCATGAGCGTGCTCCAAGCACTTGCGCACTCGGGTGGGCTCACCCCAAGGGGAACTGAACGAGGAATTCGCGTACATCGGCGCGACAGCAAGGGGGTTGTTCAGATACTCGATTTGAAGATGGCTGACATCGTCGAACCGGGCGACGTGATCTACGTTCGCGAATCGGTTTTTTAAGGCACATTGGAATGACCGCTGGCCAAGTTTTTCGAATTCTCTGGGCGCGAAAGTGGCTGTTCTTGGCACTTTTCGTACTCGTCGCCGTTGCGGGAGGGGCCTTCACGCTCACTCGCCCGAAGGTTTATGTCGCCAATGCCTCTTTGGTGGTCGATGCACGGCCGGATCCTTTGCTTGGCGCGTTGGCGGTGCCTGCCAACATGGCCACTCAGGTCGAGATCGTCAAGAGCGACAAGGTGGCGACTCGGGTCGTGAAGATTCTGGGTGTTGAGCGCTCCCCGGAGGCGGTTCAGCAGTGGCGCGAGGCGACGCAAGCCAAAATCCCTCTGGATAGATACTTTGCCGATCTTCTCGATCGGGGGTTGGTGATTGAGGCTGGCAATGGAAGCAACGTCATCAACCTGACCTTTAGCGCTCAGGATCCGGCCTTTGCCGCCGCTGCGGCAAACGCATTCGTGCAGGCGGCAATTCAAGTATCGATCGAACTACAAATTGACCCGGCAAGGCAGTCAACACCCTTCGTCGAAGCCCAAGTGCAGGCGGCTCGCAAGACGCTGGAAGACGCCCAGGCGAAGCTCTCGCAGTTTCAACGCTCCAAGGGAATCGTGGTGTCTGACGAAAGGCTGGACGACGAGAATGCAAAACTGAACGCTTTATCGAGCCAACTTGCCGCTGCTCAGGTCCAGAGGGTTGAAACCTCAGGGCGGCAGCGCGACAGCGGGACCGACGTGTCCCCCGACGTTCAGCAGAGTGGTTCGGTGCAGTCGCTGCGCGCGCAACTATCCAAGCTCGAACTCAGTTTGGCTGAGATCAGCGATGTCATGGGCGACAACCATCCCCAGAGGCAGCAGATCCAACATCAAATTGTTGACGTCAAACGACAAATTGCTGACGAGGTGCGGCGGGTGTCTGGTGGTGCGGCGGTGACCAGTCGTGCCAGTTCGCAGATGGTTTACGAACTGCAATCTCTGGTTGAGGCGCAAAAGCAGCGGGTCCTGTCTCTGCGAGCGGACAAGGATCAGATCGCCATTCTTGCGCGTGACGTCGAATCAGCCAATCGAGCCTATGAGGCGCTCAGTCAGCGTTCGACACAAGTCAACCTCGAATCCCAAAACAACAAGTCGCCGTTGAGAGTTTTGAGCGTTGCAGTCGAACCTTTCGAACCATCTCTCAAGGTAGTTGCAAAGGGAATCGTGCTGTCGATCGCAGGCGGGCTGCTGTTGGGAGGTGCAGTGGCCATGCTGCTGGAATTCCTGAACCGCCGGGTGCGGAGTCCTGAAGACTTGGCAATATTGCATGGTGTGCCGGTGATCGGCGTTTTGCGCCCGGCCAACTCGAAACAACGGATCTTCCGTAGGCTGGCCAGCGCCAACTCTCCTCCGAATGCGACTCCTTTGCTGCCAGGCGGAGTACGCCCATGAAGGTCAACTTCAACAATCTGCCGGCGGTTTCTCGGGCCAACCGGTCCATCGGTGCCATCCTAATGGATGCTGGGCTGCTCTCTCCTGAGGATGCCGAACGGATCCTTCTTTTGCAAAAGGAAAAGAACCTTCGGTTCGGTGATGCGGCCATTGCCTTGGGCATCCTCACCGAGGCAGATATTCAGTTTGCGCTGTCCAGGCAGTTTTCCTACCCATACCTGCGTGCCGTCGATCAGAAAAAGCCTGTCAGTACTGAACTCGTAGCGGCTTATCAGCCGTTCAGCCCATGCGTTGATCAACTCCGAGCCATTCGAAGTCAATTGATGATGCGGTGGTTTGACAAACTTGAGCAGCGCCAGGTCTTGGCTGTGGTCGGGACGGCAAGGGGCGAGGGGAGAAGCTATCTCGCCGCCAACCTTGCGGTGGTCTTTTCACAGTTGGGTGAACGCACCCTTCTGATCGATGCCGACTTGCGCCATCCCAGGCAGCATGAGATGTTTAGGCTGGACAACAGCGCTGGGCTGTCGACAGTTTTGTCCGAGCGCTCTCGCGATGAGGCGATTGTTCGTATTACAGATTTGGTGGGCCTGTTCGTACTGCCAGCCGGTCCTACTCCGCCCAACCCTCTTGAGCTTCTCTCGCGGCCCTTGTTTGACGACTTCATGAGCCGGATGCGAAGTACCTTCGACGTAGTGATCCTGGACACGTCCAGTCTGTCTGAAGGTGAAGACGGCGCCATGGTGGCCATACGTGCCGGCGCCGCCGTCGCTGTGGCTCAAGCCACCCAAACCCGTGTCTCAGATTTCAACGATCTGGTCCAGGGGTTGATGAATGCCGGCGTTTCGGTGGTTGGTTCTGTTTTGAACGAAGTTGTCACGGACAACAAATCAACCGGATGAGCGTACCGCCGTCACCCCCAGCCCTGAGCGACCAGCGTCAGTATGCTTTTTGGTGGTCCGCTCTCGCAGGTCTTGCATGCATGTATTTGCCGGTTTACTGGGACGCCGCCCACGGAATTTGGAAGAGCGATGACCATGCCCATGGTGTGATTGTTTTGGCTGTGGTG
>CANBSV010000047.1 GCA_947372225.1 Burkholderiales bacterium
TTCGAGATCAACTACACCTACACCGACTGCCTCACCTCGTGCGACCACTACGTCTTCTTCAAGATGGCCGCCTCCGAGATCGCGCACGAGATGGGGCTGATCTGCTCGTTCATGCCCAAGCCATTTGCCCATTTGCCGGGCAACGGCATGCACATGCACTTGTCGATCGCCAACAGCGCGGGCGTGAACCTCTTCGAAGACGCCAGCGACGCCCAGGGCCTGGGGCTGTCGACGCTGGCGTATCACTTCCTGGGGGGTCTGCTCGCCCATGCCCCGGCGCTCACCGCGCTGGCGTGCCCCACGGTCAATTCGTACAAGCGGCTGGTGGTCGGCCGCTCGCTCACCGGTGCGACCTGGGCGCCGGCGTACATCAGTTACGGCGACAACAACCGCTCGACGATGGTGCGCATTCCCAAGGGCCGCCTCGAGCTGCGCCTGCCCGACGGCTCGTGCAACCCTTACCTGATCACCACCGCCGTGATCGCCGCCGGCCTCGACGGCATCGAGCGCAAACTGCACCCCGGCCCGGCGCACAACGAGAACCTGTACGAGTTGTCGCCGGCCCAACTGCGCGAACGCGGCATTGCGGTGCTGCCGCAAAACCTCGACCGCGCCATCGAAGCGCTGGAAGCAGATTCGCTCATCGTCGAGGCGCTCGGCCCTGTAGGCTGCGAGTTCATCCGGCTCAAGCGCATGGAGTGGATTGAATACATGCGCCACGTCTCCGACTGGGAGATCAAGAGCTACCTCGAGTTTTTCTGACAACGACTGTTGAAACGGAAGCCATCACATGTGCGGCATCGTGGGACTGCTGGTCAAGAAGCCAGCCCTGAAAGATCAACTCGGCGCGCTGATGGTGCCGATGCTGCTCGGCATGACCGAGCGCGGGCCGGACTCCGCCGGCCTGGCGGTGTTTGGTGACGCGCTGGACGCCGGCCACCGCAAGCTGAGCCTGTATTCGGGCCTGACCGCCGAGGGCTCGCAGTTCGACTGGGCCGCGCTGGTGGCCGCGTTGAACGCCGCGCTGCCGGCGCAAGCCTCGGTGCATGCCGTGGCCAATCACGCGGTGCTCACGGTGGCGAGCGATCCCGCCGGCATCAAGGCGTGGCTGCGCGAGCAGCACCCGAAGCTGCACGTCCTGTCGACCGGCCGCTCGATCGACCTTTACAAGGACATCGGCACGCCCGGCGAGGTGGCCGAGCGTTACGGCTTCGCGCAGCTCACGGGCACGCACCTGGTGGGCCACACCCGCATGGCCACCGAATCGGCCGTCACACCCGACCGCGCCCATCCGTTCACTGCCGGCGAAGACTTCTGCCTGGTGCACAACGGCTCGCTGTCCAACCCCTATGGTGTGCGCCGCAAGCTCGAGCCGCTGGGCATTCACTTCGACACCGACAACGATACCGAAGCCGCCTGCCGATTCATCGAATGGCGGCTGCGCGACGGCGACGACCTGCCCACCGCGCTGCAGCGCAGCTTCGATGAGCTCGACGGCTTCTACACGCTGCTCATGGGCACGGCCGATCAGCTCGCGCTGATCCGCGATCCGTTCGCGTGCAAGCCGGCGATGGTCGCCGAGACCGACGATTACGTGGCCATTGCCAGCGAGTTCCGCGCGCTTGCGCACCTGCCCGGCATCAACCACGCGCAAGTGTTCGAGCCGGCGCCCGAGGAGATGTACGTATGGAAGGCGTGATCGACATGACCACATTCGATCTGGCGACGCACACGGTGCGTGAGCTGAACCAGTTCCTGCACCAGCCGGCCGCCGAGCTGGATGGCCGCTCGGTGGCCGTGGCCAATCCCAACGGCGCACACAACCTGGCCGTCGGGCTCAATGCCGCGGTGCAGGTCATGGTGCACGGACACGCCGGCTACTACGCGGCGGGCATGAACCAGTTGGCCACCGTGATCATCGAAGGCAGCGCCGGCACCGGCGTGGCCGAAAACATGATGAGCGGTCGCGTGCATGTGCGCGGCTTTGCATCGAACGCCGCCGGCGCCACCGCGCACGGCGGGCTGCTGGTCATTGACGGCGACGCGGGCCTGCGTTGCGGCATCTCGCTCAAGGGTGGCGACATCGTCGTCGGCGGCTCGGTGGGCAGTTTCTCGGCCTTCATGGCGCAGGCCGGCCGCATGGTCATCTGCGGCAACGCCGGCGATGCGTTGGGCGACTCGCTCTACGAGGCGGTGCTGTACGTCAAGGGCGACATCAAGTCGCTCGGCGCCGATGCCCAGATCGAGCCGATGGCTGAGGCCGATCTGGCCGCCGTGGCCGAACTGCTGGCCGCCGCCGGATTGCCCACCGCGCACGCCCCCGCCGATTTCAAGCGCATCGCTTCTGCGCGCACGCTGTACCACTGGAACGCCGACGCGGACCAGGACTACTGATCTGAGCTGGACCACCGAGCCCCTGCCATGGACCATTCCCCCGCCTCCCCCAAGCGCATTCAGGTCGAGGAATCCGCGACCTTCGACCGCACCGCGCTCGACTACATCCACAACGCTGCCGCGCACGGGCTGTACGAGATCCGCGGCCTGGGCGCCAAGCGCAAGCTGCCGCACTTCGATGACCTGGTGTTTCTCGGCGCATCGCTGTCGCGCTACCCGCTGGAGGGCTACCGCGAGAAGTGCCTGACCAAGACCGTGCTCGGCACGCGCTTTGCCACCCGGCCGATCACGCTCGACATCCCGATCACCATCGCCGGCATGAGCTTCGGTGCACTGTCGGCCAACGTGAAGGAGGCACTCGGCCGCGCCGCCACCATGATGGGCACGTCGACCACCACCGGCGACGGTGGCATGACGCCCGAGGAGCGCAATTCATCCAAGACGCTGGTCTACCAGTGCCTGCCGTCGCGCTACGGCTTCAAGCCCGACGACGTGCGGCGCGCCGACGCAATCGAGATCGTCATCGGCCAGGGCGCCAAGCCGGGGGGCGGCGGCATGCTGCTGGGCCAGAAGGTCAACCCCCGCGTGGCGCAGATGCGCACGCTGCCGCAAGGCATCGACCAGCGCTCGGCCAGCCGCCACCCGGACTGGACCGGCCCCGACGACCTGGTCATCAAGATCCACGAGCTGCGCGAGATCACCGACTGGAAGACCCCCATCTACGTGAAGATCGGTGCGACGCGTGTGTTCAACGACGTCAAGCTCGCGGTGCACGCTGGCGCTGACGTGATCGTGCTCGACGGCATGCAAGGCGGCACCGCCGCCACGCAGACCTGCTTCATCGAGAACGTGGGCATCCCCACGCTGGCCGCGCTGCGTCAGGCGGTCGACGCGCTCGAAGACCTCAACATGAAAGGCCAGGTGCAGCTCATCGTCTCGGGCGGCATTCGCACCGGTGCCGACGTGGCCAAGGCGCTGGCCATGGGCGCCGACGCGGTGTCGATCGGCCAGGGCGTGCTGATGGCGCTGGGCTGCAACCACGAGAGCTACGAGCAAGGCGGCCGGCGCATCGATGCCACGGCCGATTACGCCGCGCTCGGTGCCAGGCCGGGTTCATGCCACCACTGCCACACCGGCCGCTGCCCCGTGGGCATCACCACCCAGGACGCGGTGCTCGAGCAGCGCCTTCAGCCCGAGCCCGGCGCGCGCCACCTCAAGAACTACCTCAAGACGCTCACGATGGAGCTCACCACCATCGCACGCGCGTGCGGCAAGCAAAACGTGCATCACCTCGAGCCCGAGGATCTGGTCGCGCTCACCGTCGAAGCCGCTGCCATGGCCCGCCTGCCGCTGGCCGGAACCAACTGGATTCCGGGCGTCGGAAGCATCTGAGCGAGGCTTCGCGGCAGGCCTTGCCCGCTTGGGCCAAGGCGCTGCGACGCTCCGTGTCAACATCGACGCCGATGAGGAGGCGGTGATGAAAAAGCTGTTGTTCTTGGGCGCCGGTGGTGTGGGCGGCTACTTCGGGGCCCGGTTGATCGAAGCCGGTGTGGATGTGACGTTTCTGGTGCGCCCGGCGCGTGCTGCCACTCTGGCGGCGCATGGCTTGAGCGTGCGCAGCCCGCACGGTGACTTTCACCTGCCGGCGGTGCGCTGCGTGACGCGCGACACCGTGGGCGCTGACTACGACCTGGTGTTGCTCGCCCCCAAGGCCTACGACCTGGACGACGCGCTGGATTCCGTCGCGCCGGCGGTGGGCCCTTCGACGTTCGTGATGCCGCTGCTCAACGGGTTGGCGCACCTCGAGATCCTCGATGCGCGCTTCGGTGCCCACCGCGTGCTTGGCGGCGTGGCGCAAGTGGTGGCGACGCTGGATGCCGATGGCTCGATCCGGCTCATGGATCCGATCCACACCCTGACCGCCGGCGGCCGCGATGGGCTCACGCAGCAGGCCGCCGCCGCATTCATCGCGCTGTGCGAGCCGGCGCGTTTCAACAAGGTGCTGGCCCCCGACATCGTGGCCGCGTTGTGGAGCAAATGGACCTTTTTGGCCACGCTGGCCGGCATCACCACCTTGATGCAGGGCTCGGTCGGTCAGGTGGTGAACACAGCTTGCGGCGACACGCTGATCCGCCGGCTTTACGCCGAATGCGTGGCCGTGGGCGAGCGCTGCGGTTTTGCCGTGCCCGAGACGACGCAGGCCGTGGCACTCAAGCGGCTGACCGAGCCCGGCTCGGGACTCACGGCGTCGATGCTGCGCGATCTGCAGTCCGGCATGCGCACCGAGCATGAGCATGTGCTGGGCGAGTTGCTGCGCCGAGCGCAGCAGCACGGCGTGGATGCGCCGTTGCTGGCGGCGGCGTACTGTCACATGCAATTGGTGGGCCGCTAGGTTTCGCTGCAGCGCCGGCTGCTGCCGCTCAGGTGGCGTGGGCGGTGAGGGTCAGGGGTGGATCGAGTCGATCTCGATCGCCATCAGCATTCCCTCGGGCGACAGCCGTTTGAGTTGCAGGTGTCCGGTGCGGTGCGGCTGCGTGGGAGCCCAACCGGTCCAGGCGCCCAGTCCGGGGCTCAGATCGAAGGTGTGGGGCTGCGATGCTGAGCTGTCGTCCCCTGCGTGCAGTGAACCGGGTTCGGACACTTGCCAGCAGCCTTCGATGACCAGCAATGCGAGCGCGTGTGCCGACAGCGTGGCGCCGTCTGACAGCGCACGCACTTGCGCGCGCGCCGCGTCGCGGCGGGTCATCACGTTGAGCAAAGACACGCTTGCGGGCGGTGTGGTCGTCGTCGCCGCGCCGTGGAGCGTGGCATTCGCCGGAGCATCACCGGGGTAGCGGACCAGGTCACCGGCGCGCACGAGCCGATGGGGTGGTCGGTCCCCGATGCTCAGCGTGACCGGGCCCGCGCACAGCAGCACGGTGATGCGATCGACGCCGGGAAAGCTGGAGAACGCCGCGTCGCCCTCGAGTGTGGCCACGCTCACTCGCCAGTCCCAAGGCACTCCGTCGGTGGCCTCGTTGGCGAGCGCGTCGCGCGGCTGCGTGGCAATCGTGCGGGTCCGGCCGCCGCCGTTGCGCCACGGCTCGTCGGGCAGCGCGTCGAGCGCAAAGACCCGCAGCGTGGTCACGACACGGCGCCGACGCCGTACAGCCCGCGCAGGGGACGCCCGGCGGCAAAGCGTTCGAGCGCGTAGGGCGCCAGCGAGATGTCGGGCGTGAGGCCGAGCGCTTCTTGCGCGAGCACGCGACCGACCGCGGGCGACAGCTTGAAGCCGTGCCCCGAAAACCCGTAGCCCACCACCAGGCCGCTGATGCCGGGCAGCCGCCCGAGCACCGGATTCCAGTCGGGCGTCACGTCGTACACGCCGGTCCACGACGAGGCCAGACCGGCGGTCTCGAAGCTCGGGAAGCGCTCGGCGGCTTGCGCACCGATCGAGGCGATGAGGTCGAGCGACACGTCGCCCTGCTCGTTGTCGGGCGAGGGAAGCACCTCGCCTGCCACGCCCTCGCTGACCAGCATCTGCGTGCCGCCGTAGCTGCGGCAATACAGCATGCCCTCGGAGCCCAGGTCCTTGAACACCGGCATCGCATAGGTGTAGGGCTCGGGGCCTTCGAGCGCGAGCACCGTGTGGCGCTCGGCCTGCACTGGCGAGGTGATGCCGGTCCACTGCTCGATCTGCGTGGCCCAGATGTTTTGCGTGCTGATCACCGTGCCGGCCATGAAGCGGCCCATATTGGTGTCGACCCCGATCACACGGCCGTCTTCGATGAGCAGCTTTTGCACCTCGACGCCTTCCATGATCTTCACGCCGCCGCGCCGCGCCGATCGCGCAAAGCTGGTGGCCACCAGATAGGCGTCGGCAAAGCCCGCTTGGGGCTCGAAGCCGATCAGAGCGGCGTCGTGCAGATCGGCGATGGGCAGCAGCGCCTGGGCTTGCTGGCGATCGAGCAGTTGCACCTCGATGCCTTGCTGGCGTTGGCCCTCGAGCGCCAGGGTCAAGGGCTGCAGCTTGGGGCCCTCGGGCGCACAGATCAGATAGCCGCACTTGACCAGGCCGCTGGCGGCGTCTTCGTCGCCCAGGTAGTTGGCGAAGTCGGCGAACACGCCCCACGAATCCTGTGCCAGTGCGACGTTCTCGCGCACCGAGTAGTGGGTGCGCAAGATGCCCGACGATTGCGAGGTCGTGCCCGCGCCGACTTGCGTGCGGTCGAGCACCAGCACGCGCTTGGCGCCCAGTCGCGCCAGGTGGTAGGCCGTCGAGGCGCCGATGACGCCGGCGCCGATCACAATCACGTCGTAGCTGGACATGGCGCGCTTTCTGCAGTGTGAGGGTGGTCCAGCTTAGCGATCACCCGGCCAGCGCGAGACGACAGCAACCAAGCTCATGGCGAACCCCAGTTTTTCTGATGCTGCACCGCTGGGCGCACTCACAGCAGGGTGCCGGCGATGACACTGGCACGCCCGCTGGACCTGCACGCGCTTGAGGCTTTCGTGGCCTGCTGCGATTGCCAGTCGATGACGCAAGCGGCGGTGCGCCTGGGTATCACGCAAAGTGCAGTGAGCCAGCTGGTCAAGAACCTCGAGCGCGACACCGGCACGCTGCTGCTCGATCGCGATCAGCGCCCGCCCAAACCCACCGCCGCCGGCCGCGCGCTGCGCGATCAAGCCACCGAGCTGCTGGCGCACGCCCGCGCCGTGGCCGACCACGCCCGCTCGGGTGCGCCCACCGAGAGCGCAAGGCTGGTGTTGGGCTGCGTCGATTCATTTGCCGCGACCATCGGGCCGGCACTGGTGCGTGCGCTGTCGGGCCGCACCGGCGATCTCATGATGTGGTCGGGCCTGTCGCCGGTGCTCACCGAGCAGTTGCTGCGTCGCGACATCGACATGGCCATCGGCACCGACGCGGTGGTGGCCGATCCGCGCATTGCGGTCAAGCCGCTGTTTTCCGAGGCCTTCGTGCTGGTGCTGCCGCGCGTTGGTGGTGATGGCGCCGCTCCCGAATCGCCGCTCGACGTGCGCTCGGCGTTGTCGCGCTGGCCGCTCATCCGCTACAGCCTGCGCTCGGTGATGGGCCAGCAAGTCGAGCGTTGCCTGCGCCACTTCGGGGTGCACGCGCCGCGCCGCTTCGAGTTCGACGCCACCGATCCGCTCATGAGCATGGTCGCCGCCGGCCTGGGCTGGGCGCTGAGCACGCCGCTGTGTTTGCTGCAGTCGCGCCACCTGCTGGGCGAGGTGCGCGTGTTGCCGCTGTCGCCCACGGCGCTCGGCCGGCGCGAGTTCTTCTTGCTGTGCCGCGAGGGTGAGTGGCACGGGCTCGACGACGAGATCGTGCGGCTCACCCGGCAGGTGTTCAGGCAGCACACCCGCGCTGACGTGGCACGGCTGATGCCTACGCTGCCGGGCGAGGCGTTGCAGTGGTCGACACCCGAGCGATCCGGCGCCGCTTGATGCGCCGCTTCAAGTCACACCCCGCATGACGAGTCCTGACGCCACGCCACCTTTCCGCCTGATCCGCGGCACGCGGCCGCTGCTGCTGTCGATCCCGCACGTTGGCACGCACATTCCCGAGTCGCTGCGCGGCGACTACACCGACATCGCGCTGCAGCTCGCCGACACCGATTGGCACCTCGACCGGCTGTATGCCTTCGCGCACGAGATGGGCGCTTCGGTGCTGTCGGCGGTGCATTCGCGCTGCGTGATCGACCTCAACCGACCTCCCGACAACCAAAGCCTGTACCCCGGCCAGACCACCACCGGCCTGTGTTCGGGCGAGACCTTCCGCGGCGAGCCCGTGTACCGCCCCGCTCGCGAGCCCGATGCCGCGGAGGTCGAGCGCCGGCTCGGTGCGTACTGGCGGCCGTATCACGACGCCCTGGCCGGCGAGCTCGAACGGCTCAAGGCGCTGCATGCCCACGTGCTGCTGTGGGACGCCCACTCGATCGCCAGCCGGCTGCCGCGCCTGTTCGACGACAAGCTGCCCGACCTCAACCTGGGCACCGCCGCAGGTGCGAGCTGCGCGCCGGAAGTGCTTGCGCCGGTGGCCGCCGTGGCGCAGGCCAGCGGCTACTCTTGGGTGAGCAATGGCCGCTTCAAGGGCGGCCACATCACGCGCCACTACGGCCGCCCGGCCGATCGCGTGCACGCGATCCAGCTTGAGCTGTGCCAGTGCCTGTACATGGACGAGCGCGAGCCGTTCGATTACCAACCCGCGCACGCCGATCGGCTCCAGCCGACGCTCAAGGCGATGGTCGAAGCGGCAGTCGCGGCGCTGCCCGCCTAGCGGTCGCAGCCGGGGCGGATCGACTGCGGGCTGGTCACTTGGCCGTGGGCATCACGAATTCGGCGCCCTTGGCGATGCTCGCGGGCCAGCGCTGCATGACGCTTTTTTGCTTCGTGTAGAAGCGCACGCCTTCTTCGCCGTAGGCGTGCATGTCGCCAAACAGGCTCTTCTTCCAGCCGCCAAAGCCGTGCCACGCCATGGGCACCGGGATCGGCACGTTGATGCCGACCATGCCGACCTCGATGCGCCGGGCGAACTCGCGCGCCACGTTGCCGTCGCTGGTGAAGCAGGCCACGCCGTTGCCGAACTCGTGGTCGTTGACCAGCTTCACCGCAGCGGCGAAGTCCGGCACGCGCACCACCGCGAGCACCGGGCCGAAGATCTCCTCGCGGTAGATCTTCATGTCGGTGGTGACGTGATCGAAGAGCGTTCCGCCGATGAAAAAGCCGTCTTCGAAGCCGGCCACGCGGAATGGCGCGCTGGTGTGAGGGTCGATGCGTCCGTCGACCACCAGCGTCGCGCCCTCAGTCACGCCGGCGGCGATGTAGCCGGTGATGCGCTCGAGCGCCTGGCGGGTGACGATCGGGCCCATCTCGGCGTCGAGCTGCATGCCGTCCTTGACCTTGAGGGTCTTCGCACGCGCGGCCAGCGCCGGCACCAGCCGGTCGGCCACGTCGCCCACGGCCACGGCCACGCTGATCGCCATGCAGCGCTCGCCGGCCGAGCCGTAGCCTGCGCCGATCAGCGCATCGACGGTTTGTTCGAGGTCGGCGTCGGGCATCACCACCAGATGGTTCTTGGCGCCGCCGAGCGCTTGGACGCGCTTGCCGTGGTGAGCGCCGGTTTCGTAGATGTACTGCGCGATCGGGGTCGAGCCCACGAAGCTGATCGCCTTGACGTCGGGGTGCTCGAGCAGCGCGTCGACCGCCAGCTTGTCGCCTTGCACCACGTTGAACACGCCGTCGGGCAGGCCGGCCTGACGCAGCAACTCGGCCATGAAGACGCTG
This sequence comes from Burkholderiales bacterium, assembly GCA_947372225.1. Lineage (GTDB taxonomy): Bacteria > Pseudomonadota > Gammaproteobacteria > Burkholderiales > Burkholderiaceae_C > PBB1. The sequence goes on from CANBSV010000047.1 coordinate 9,682, forward strand.
GCAGAAGGGTCGCGCTCGCTGGGCTTGAGCACGAAGGTGTTGCCCGCGGCGATGGCCACCGGAAACATCCAGCACGGCACCATCACCGGAAAGTTGAACGGCGTGATGCCGGCCACCACGCCCAGCGGCTGGCGCAGCGTCCAGTTGTCGATGCCGGTGGAAACCTGCTCGGTGTAGTCACCCTTGAGCAGCTGCGGGATGCCGCAGGCGAACTCGACGATGTCGATGCCGCGGCTGACCTCGCCTTGCGCGTCGGTGAACACCTTGCCGTGCTCGGCGGTGATCATGGCGGCGAGCGTGTCGCGGCGCTGGTTCATCAGCTCGAGAAACTTGAACATCACCCGCGCGCGGCGGATCGGCGGCGTGTCGGCCCAGCCGGTGAAGGCGGCTTGCGCTGCGGCCACTGCGGCGGTGACCTCGTCGGCGCTGGCCAGCACCACTTGGCGCGCCACGGCACCGGTCGTGGGGTTGTAGACCGCCTGATGGCGACCGCTGCCGCCGGCGACCGCGCGGCCCTGGATGAAGTGCGCCACATCAGCGGCTGAAGTGAAGGCGGGAACCGGTGCGGTGTGGGTGGTCATGGCGGGGCGGTGTGAAAAGGACAGGCCGTGCAGTCTAGGCAGTTCGGCGCTCCAAACGGGATCGCGCGGGATGCGACGGGCAGTGATGGCCGGGGCTGCATGCAATTCGCGAGCCGCCTAGTGCGCAAAACCGGTCTCACGGCGGTTGGGCGAGGCCACAATCCGCGCATGGCCTCATCCTTTCGACCTCGCTCCGGCGGCACGCGTGCTGCGCCTCCCACCGGCGCACCCAAGTCCGTGAATGTCCAGCCGTTGGACGAACGCGAGATCGACGCGCTCCAAGATGCCCTCGACCGGGTGCCCGCGCCACTCGAGCCGCTGGACGTGAGCATGATCGACGGGTTCCTGTGCGGCGTGCTGCTGCAGCCGCAGCCGGTGCCTGAGGCCCGTTGGCTGCCTCACATCACCGATGCCGACGGGCGCGCCTTGCCCGCGTCGTTCAATGCCACGCAGGTGCACGCATGGGTGCGCCGCCGTCACGCGGAACTCGATCAGGCCATTGCCGAGCGGGATTGGTTCGACCCCTGGGTGTTCGAGTTGCGCGACGAGGAGGGCGATGAGGACGACGAAGAATCCTCGACCGGCCCCGATGCGGTGTATCCGTGGGTGGCCGGGTTTGCCACCGCCCAGGAGTTCTTCCCTGACCTGATGCGATTCGACGCCAAGGTGCTGACCGCCCCGCTGGCGTTGCTCTACCGTCACCTCGACCCGGATGATCTCGAAGACGCCGATGAGCTGCTGGTCGAGATCGAATCGTTGGAGCCGCCGTCTGTGCTGGCCGACGCCGTCGAGGAACTGGTCCGAGCCACCTTGCTGCTGGCCGATGTGTCGCGTCCGCTGCACCCGGCGGCGCCACCGAACCCACCAAGGGCCCACCGGCCGACGCGCCGACGCTGAAAAACGTGAACTGTTCGGCAGCAACTGCTGGTGATATGCGTTGCTTTTTGTCACATTGACATCCGCCAGACACCGCAGACTGTGACCATTGCATCAATGGTGGTCTACAGGAGAGCGGACATGCGAAACAGTCGGGGGGTGTCTTGGTGGCGTGCCTTGGGCGCTCGTTGGACGGCTCCTCGCGTGGCCCATGATGTCGATGACGTGGGCGGCATGGGCACCGACCTGGCGCTCGAAGCCCGTTTGCTGACCGATCCGCAAAGTCATTTGTCGCCGGAAGCCCGGCGCGGTGGCGCCGATTCCACCGGCACCTTCAACGACCGGATCAACGCTCGATCCGTCATCTGATGTCTTGACCCGCGCTGGCGGGCTCCGGGCGCCAAGCGCGGCGCTTCAAACCTCGATGGCGCGCAGGCCGTCGTAGCCATCGGCCTCGCCCTTGCGGCTGTGACCGCGCGCATTGCAAAACACCCGGGTCTCGCCCAGCGCATGCGCCACGCGGTAGTCGTGTCGGCAATGCAGGTGCCCATGGATCCACAGGTCTACACCCGGCATCAAATCGTCATCGGCGTTGCAAAAGCTCGCGCTGCCCGGCTGCTTGCCGTAGCGCCGATCGATACTGCGCACGCTCGGCCCGTAGTGGGTGATGACCACGGTGGCGTCCCAGGCGACTTGCGCTGATTCAGGCTGACGCCCCAATTCCAAAGCCAACCATTCGCGGCAACTCAGTGCCTCGGTGCGCACGGCTGCGGCGTCGAAAGGCGCGCCGTGCTGCGTCGATTTCATGACATCCACGAAGTAGGTGGCCGCGCGCATGGCGCGCTCGCGCTGCGCATCGCCCAGCAAATCAAAATCGCTCCAACGGGTGGTCGCCAGGAATCGGATGCGGCGGCCCTGCGCATCGAGCCGGATGCAGCTCTGGCGCTCGAGCAGCGTGATCCCCAGTGATTCGCAGCGCTCGCGCAGGGCGGGCCACGCGGTGGTCAGCTCACGCTGATCGAACTCGTGATTGCCCGCCACGAAGATCACCGGCACCGGCCAGCCGGCAAAGCGCTCTAGCTCTCGCCAGGTGCTGTCGATGTCGCCGGCGAGAACCAGCAGCTCGGCACCGGGCGCAGGCCGGGGCTCGAAGACCTCGGTTTCCAGGTGCAGGTCGGAAAGCACTTGCAGGCGCATCAGGTGCCGCCGATCCGGTGAGCGGCTGATGCGCCAGTCCGCCGCACGGCATGAGCGGCTCGGGCCTTGCGATGGGCGCTGCAGCCACAGTGCCGATCCAATCGCGCCTGACGGAAAAAAGGGGGAAGGTGCATGCGGGACATCGAAGAGCCCGCTGATTGTGGGTCTTGAGTTACCCCCGTGGCATGCGCCTTGCAGCGCACCTTGCGTTCATCCCGACCGAGCATGATCCACGAGCTGACCTCCGCCACACCCACCCACGCCCGCGATCGCGCCGTCAGCGAGCCGTCGCTGACGGCCGTGGGTGGGGTCTGGGTCGATCAGCTCAACCGTCGGTTGCTTGAATCGACGGGCGAGGGGATTTTCGGCGTCGACACGCGTGGCCAGTGCACCTTCGTCAACCGTGCGGCAGCCGAGATGCTGGGCTACGCCACGGCGGCGGTGCTCGGGCGCAACATGCACGAGCTGATCCATCACACCGATGCCGATGGCCACCCCTATCCCGAGGCCGACTGTCCGATCTTCAATGCCTTCCGGCGCGGCTTGCCGTGCCGCATCGACAGTGAAGTGCTGTGGCGTGCCGATGGCAGCGCGTTCTCGGCCGAATACTCGTCGCACCCGATCCTGGATGGCGGCGTGGTGCTGGGCGCGGTCGTCACCATCGTCGACATCACTGCACGCAAGCGCAGCGAAGCGCTGTTGCAGCAATCCCACGAGCAGCTCGAACGCCGCGTCGCCGAGCGCACCGCCGAGCTGACGCACGCGCTCGGTGCGTTGCGCGAGTTGTCGGCGTACTCCGAGTCGGTGCGCGAGGAAGAACGCACCCGCATTGCCCGCGAGATTCATGACGAGCTCGGTTCGTTGCTGGTCGCGCTGAAGATGGACGTCGGCTGGCTCGAGCGGCGGGTGAACGACCGGCCCGAGCTGACATGCAAGTGCCATGGCATGGGGCGCACCATCGACACCGCCGTCGACAACCTCGGCCGCATCATCACCGACTTGCGCCCGAGCATCCTCGACCATCAGGGGCTGTGGGCCGCGCTCGAATGGCAGGCTCAGGAGTTCATCGAGACGACCGAGCTCGAGCCTGATCTGCAGATGCACATTGCCGCGCACACCGAGTCGCCCGGCGGGCCCGACGGAAACCGTTGGGCGATCGCGGTCTTTCGCATCTTCCAGGAAATGTTGAGCAACGTCGCGCGCCATGCCAAGGCGCGCTCGGTGCGTATCCGGCTTTACGTCGATGGTCCGCCAGGGCCGGTGTTGCACATCGAAGTCCGCGATGACGGTGTCGGCGCTGCACCCGAGGCGTTGAACCACCCACGCAGCTACGGCGTGATGGGAATGCGCGAGCGCGCTGGCCATTTCGGCGGCAGCCTCGTGATCGACAGCGTGCCGAACCACGGCACCTGCGTGCGCTTGACGATGCCGATGCCGCCACCGGCCGTCAGCGGGGAACAGCCATGATTCGCGTGCTGATCTGTGACGACCACCTGATCGTGCGCCAGGGCATCAAGCAGATCCTGGCCGATACCGGCGACATCGTTGTGGTGGAAGAAGCGGACAACGGGCCGGACGCCATTCGCAAGGCCCGCGAAGCCAGCGCGGTCGAAGGCGGTGGCATCGACGTGGTGTTGATGGACATCGCCATGCCGCATCGCGATGGCCTGGACGTGCTGCGCCAGCTGAAGACCGAGTTCCCGAAGCTGCCGGTGCTGATGCTCAGCACCTACCCCGACAAGCAGTACGCGGTGCGCAGCCTGAAGCTCGGTGCGGCCGGCTACCTGAACAAGAGCGCCGACTCCGAGCAAATGTCCGCGGCGATCCGCAAGGTGGCCAGTGGCGGACTGTTCATCACGCCAGCCGTGGCCGAGCACATGGCGTGCTCGCTGGGTGCCGGCGTCGGCACGGCCCGCTCGACCGATGAGCCCTTGCACGAGCGGCTGTCGCACCGCGAGTACCAGGTGTTCCGCTTGCTCGCCGCCGGGCGCAGTGTCGGCGAGATAGCCGAGCAACTGGCGCTGTCGCCGAACACGGTGAGCACCTACCGCGCCCGCATCCTGGACAAGACCGGCGCTCGCAACGATGTGGGGTTGGCGCTGTACGCGGTGGGGGCCGATCTGATGCCGCTGTGACCTGGCCGGCAGTGGATGCCGGGCCCGGCACTCCGGCCGCGTCTGTAGTGCCAGCCCTACAGGTGTTTCGCGGGGAGCACGATGGCGTGAGGCTGGCGAGATCCCTATTCTTCGAAAACCAACTGGAGTCACACCATGAGCCGCAGCGACGACCGAACGAACAACAGCTTCGACCCCTACAACGCCGACCGGCCGCTGATGATGAGATGCGGCTGCGGTCGCGATCACAGCGCGGCCGACCACCAAACGGACGAGCAGGCGTTGTCGGCCGAGGCCTACTCGCGCGACTTCATTGAGGCGACGCTGGTCAAGGCGCTGTTCCCGCACGAGCCGCTTCGTCGCCGCTTTCTTCAGGCGGTTGGCGCGAACACCGCCCGTGCGGCCATTGCCTCGCTGCTCCCACTGGGCGCGCTCGAAGCGATGGCGCAAGACACAGGCCCCCTCGAGAAGACCGACTTGAAGCTCGGCTTCATCGCGATCACCTGTGCCACGCCACTGATCATGGCTGGTCCGCTTGGCTTCTATCGCCAGCAAGGACTCAATGTCCAGCTCAACAAGACCGCAGGCTGGGCACTCATCCGGGACAAGATGCTCAACAAGGAGCACGACGCCTCGCACTTCCTGTCGCCGATGCCGCTGGCCATCTCGATGGGCGTGGGCTCAGTTGCACAGCCGATGCGCGTGGCGACGATCCAGAACGTCAACGGTCAGGCCATCACTCTGGCGCTCAAGCACAAGGAAAACCGGGATCCGAAGGGGTGGAAGGGATTCAAGTTCGCGGTGCCCTTCGAGTTCTCGATGCACAACTTCCTTTTGCGCTACTACCTTGCCGAAAACGGCCTGAACCCCGACACCGATGTGCAGATTCGTGTCGTGCCGCCGCCCGAGATGGTCGCCAACCTGCGCGCTGGCAACATCGATGGATTCCTCGGCCCGGATCCGTTCAACCAGCGTGCCGTGTACGACGAGGTCGGTTTCATCCACATCCTGTCGAAGGAAATCTGGGACGGCCATCCGTGTTGTGCGTTCGGTGTCAGCGATGACTTCATCAAGCAAAACCCGAACACCTTCGCCGCCTTGTTCCGCGCCGTGCTGACCGCGGCCAAGATGGCCCGCGACCCCAAGAACCGCGAACTGATCGCCAAGGTCATTTCGCCCACGGCCTACCTGAACCAGCCGGAAACAGTCGTGTCGCAGGTGCTGACGGGCAAGTTCGCCGACGGACTTGGCGGCATCAAGAACGTGCCCGACCGCGCCGACTTCGACCCCGTGCCATGGCAGAGCATGGCGGTATGGATGCTGACCCAGATGAAACGCTGGGGCTACCTGAAAGGCGAGGTCAACTACAAGCAGATCGCAGAGCAGGTCTTCTTGCTGACCGATGCCAAAAAACAGATGAAGCTGCTCGATCAGAAGGTGCCCGAGGGCGCCTACAGGAAGTACCAGATCATGGGCAAGGAGTTCGACCCCGCCAAGGCTGAGGCTTACGCGAACAGCTTCGCCATCAGCCGCACCTGAGGCTCACGGTGAAGACACACAAGTTGCAGGCGCTGCAATCGGGCGCCTTGACCTTGCTCATCCTGGCGCTGGTGCTGCTGGTTTGGCATCTGTCGACGCTGCCCGCCAAATCGGTGGCGGGCCCCGTCGTTCGGTTGACTGCCGAGCAGATCGAGTACCAGAAACTGCTCGGCAAGGATCCCGGCGTGGCCGAGGCTGACAAGAAGAGCAGCGGATTCCCGACCCTCGCGCAGATGGGCGATACGGTGGTGAAGCACCTGTCACGTCCCTTCTACGATGACGGCCCGAACGACAAGGGCATCGGCCTGCAAGTCGGCTACTCGCTGGGGCGGGTCGGGTTGGGCTTCGGCATCGCTGCACTGGTGGCCATCCCGCTGGGCTTTTTGATCGGCATGAGCCCCATGCTCTACCGGGCGCTAGACCCCTTCATTCAGGTGCTCAAACCCATCTCGCCGCTGGCGTGGATGCCGTTGGCGCTCTACACGATCAAGGACTCGTCGATCTCAGGCATCTTCGTGATCTTCATCTGCTCGGTGTGGCCGATGCTGATCAACACCGCCTTCGGCGTTGCCGGTGTGCGGCGCGAGTGGCTGAATGTGGCCAAGACGCTCGAGGTCTCCCGGCTGCGCCTGGCTTGCGAGGTGATTCTGCCGGCGGCCGCGCCGACCATCCTGACCGGCATGCGCATCAGCATGGGCATCGCGTGGCTGGTGATCGTGGCGGCCGAGATGCTGGTCGGGGGCACCGGCATTGGCTACTTCGTCTGGAACGAATGGAACAACCTGTCGCTCACCAACGTGATCTTCGCGATCAGTGTCATCGGCGTGGTCGGCATGTTGCTCGATGCCTTGTTCGCCCGGGCGCAAAAGGCGATTTCCTATGTCGAATGAGTTGAATCCCGGCACCGCCGGTGACGTCCCGTTTTTGCGTGTCGAAGGACTTTCCAAGCGGTATCCGTCTTCGGATGGCAAGGCCGGCGAGCCGGTTTTTGACAGCGTCAACTTCGGCATTCAGCAAGGCGAGTTCGTCTGCATCATCGGCCACTCGGGATGCGGCAAGACCACGATCCTGAATGTTCTGGCGGGGCTCGATCAGGCGACGCAAGGCTATGTGTTCATGGATGGCCGCGAGGTCGCGGGACCCAGCCTGGAGCGTGGTGTCGTGTTCCAGGGTCATGCGCTGATGCCGTGGCTGTCCGTGCGCAAGAACATTGCGTTCGCGGTGCGCAGCAAGTGGCCCCGGTGGAGTGCGGCCCAGGTCAACGCCCAGGTCGAGAAATACGTCGCGCTGGTCGGGTTGACGGCCGCGATCGACAAGAACCCGTCAGCGCTGTCCGGCGGCATGAAACAGCGCGTGGGCATCGCACGCGCGTTCGCGATCGAGCCGAAGATGTTGCTGTTGGACGAGCCGTTCGGAGCGCTCGACGCGCTCACGCGGGGCACCATCCAGGACGAGTTGCTGCGCATTTGCGCCGAGACCCGCCAGACGGTGTTCATGATCACGCACGACGTGGACGAGGCCATCTTGCTGGCCGACAAGATCTTGCTGATGAGCAACGGGCCACAAGCGCGCATCGCAGAGATCGTGCGCAACACGATGTCGCGTGAGCGGCAGCGCGCGTCGCTGCACCATGACCCTCAGTACTACCGAATCCGCAACCACCTGGTTGACTTCCTGGTCACGCGCTCGAAAGACCTGTCGCATGGCCGGGCAGCCGCGGTGCCGCCGATCGTCGAACCGGGGTTGGCGCTTGCTCAGGCCACCCGCTGAAACTCTTTCCATCAACAAACTGGAGCGCAAATGAACCGCAACGACGTCACCGAGATGATCATCGAGGCCAAGATCAAGAAGGGCCTGAAGTGGGAAGACGTGGCCAAGAAGGTCGGCCTCAGCAAGGAGTGGGTCACGGCCGGCTGCCTGGGGCAGATGACCTTCGATGCGAAGCAGGCGAAGGTCATCGCGAAGACGTTCGGTTTGACTGCCGAAGCCGAGAAGTGGTTGCAGGTCGTGCCCTACAAGGGGTCGTTGCCGACCGCGGTGCCTACTGATCCACTCATTTACCGCTTCTACGAGCTCATCAGTGTGTACGGCACGACCTTCAAGGAGCTGATCCACGAAGAGTTTGGTGACGGCATCATGAGTGCCATCGACTTCAAAATGGACCTGACACGCGAGCCCAACGAGGCTGGCGACCGGGTCAACATCGTGATGTCGGGCAAGTTCCTGTCTTACAAGACCTACTGAAACTCGCGCCCGACATGAGCCGCGAATCGCGCCCCCCGTTGCCGCCCTTCACCGCCGAGACGGCGCGCCAAAAGGTGCGCCTGGCCGAGGATGCATGGAACTCGCGCGATCCGGACCGGGTCGTTGGTGTCTACACCGAGGACACACGCTGGCGCAACCGGGCTGAATTCCCGGTCGGCCGCGCCCAGGTCCGCGAGTTCTTGCAACGCAAGTGGGCTTGCGAGCTCGACTACCGGCTCATCAAGGAGTTGTGGGCCTTTGATGGGGCCAGGATCGGTGTGCGATTCGCCTACGAATCCCATGACGCTTCAGGCCAGTGGTTTCGCAGCTACGGCAACGAGAACTGGGAGTTCAATGAGCATGGGCTGATGCTGTGCCGTCACGCCAGCATCAACGATCTGCCCATCCGCGCCGACGAGCGGCTCTTCCACTGGCCGCTCGGTCCGCGGCCGCACGACCACTCCGGGCTGAGCGACCTCGGCCTTTGACCGGACGGCCGCCGGGCGCGGGCGCAGCGTTGAGCGTCGCCCGCGCTGCGAGATGGCGCGTCAGTTCTGGTCAGGGCCGGGGGTGAACGCCCCCGCGCCAACCCGCGGCGGGCATCACTTGCCGTGACACAGCTTGAACTTCTTGCCGCTGCCGCAGGTGCACGGATCGTTGCGACCCGGCTTGGGAACATCGCGCTTGACCGTCTCGACCTTGTAGCGCGCCTTGCGGGTCAGATCGGCCAGATCGGCCACCGCCGCGATGACATCTTCGATGCCCTCGTCGAGCGTGGTGAGCGGGTGCTCGCGATCGAGCGTGGTCACCACTTCGCGTTCGTCGTCGCTTTCGGCCGGCAAGTGCCGGTACAGCCGCGCCAGTGCTGAGAGCACCGCGTCATCGGTCATTTCGGCGAGGTCGGGGAAGCATTCGCACGCGTGCTGGAAGCCTGCCACCCAAGGCATGAGCGACTGAGACACCGGGTGCAGGCCGGCCAGCGGGTCGGGGCTGCCGTCGGCGGGGGGCTCGGGCGGGTTGTCTTCGTCGAATTCGAGCACCAGTGGTTCGAACCAGCCGTTTTCGACGATGGCGTGGTTGAGCGCGGCGTGGCGGCGCAGGATCAGCGCGGTGGTGCGTGCGGCCCACGCGGCGTCCACGTCGTCGGGCAGCGGTTGGCCGTCGAAGTCAAAGACGTGTGGCAGCCACACGGCGCTTTCCAGCAGCACGGGTTGCACCAGCACGCCGCACAGGAAGCCGTCGAGCATCACCACATCGACGGGCTCGAGCGGCTCGGGCGTGGCCGCCAGCAAGTCGTCGAGCTCGGAAAACTCGGCGTCGCTCAGGTCGCGGTTGACATGGGGGGTGGGTGGTTTTTGCATGCGCGGTTCCGTAGGGTTTGGGCGATTGTGGGGCGGCGGCGCCGCGCGGGGCCTCGTTCTCGGCCAAGCGGTGTTGCGACCGCGCAATGCGGGGCCGGTCTGTGCCAGAGTCGGCGCCTGATCGCTTCACCTTGAGAACCATCTGCTGAGCATGCAAGCAACCCCGAACGGCATCATTGGACTCGCCGTGGCCTTGGGCTCAGGGCTGCTGATCGGCATCGAGCGCGAGCGCCGCAAGGGCCGCGGCGCCGACCGCCAAGCCGCCGGCGTGCGCAGCTTCACCGTG
>CANBSV010000048.1 GCA_947372225.1 Burkholderiales bacterium
TCGTGCCGTTGTTCGGCGTGGTGATCTCGCAGCTGGCGTTCGGCCTGCCCGCCGAACGCGCCCTGCGCTGGGGCCCTGCGCTGGTGTGGGTGCTGGGCATCGCCTGCTTTCACACGGGCGCCGCGCTGTGGCCGCAGTGGGGATCGGCCTTGCCGAGCCTGGCGCTGACCTTGGTGCTCGGCACGCTGCTGCGCCTCAATGCCAACCGTTCTGCCGCGTAGGTTTTTTCGCCTTCAAACGGGGCAGCGGACGACGCTGCCCCGCGGCCTCACAGCCGGCCTGTCAGCAGAAGCACGATCAGCACCAGCACGACGACGCCAACGACGCCGCTGGGACCGTAGCCCCAGCCGCTGCTGTGTGGCCAAGTGGGAATGACACCCAACAGAATCAGGATCAAGACGATCAGCAGAATGGTTCCGAGGCTCATCAAGTGCACTCCCTTTCAAGGACACATGCCAAGCGTGTGTCCTTGTCTGTCAACGATCCACCTTGGCCGCCAAACCGGCCGCTACCCAGGCACCCTCAGAGCGACGCTAGTCGCTGGCGCGGCCCTTGGATTGCGCGCGCTCAGCACACATGGAATTGACTCGCGGCGCCAACTGCTCAAGGGTTGGAGGTCCCTCAACATGGAGCGGATCCACCCACACAGCGCCCGCTCAATGTTCAGCTCTTGCCGACCATGGCCTTGAGATCCTTCATCAAAAGGAACAGGTGAAAAGGGTCAGATGCGCCCGGTTCGAACTCCCAGTTCCGACACCACTGCCGAGCTGGCTCGTCCTTGGCGTGAACCAGCAGCGCTCGAATTCCCGCTATGTCTGCGGCCTGTGCGGTGCGCATCAAGGCGTCCTTGAGCAGCGCTTTGCCAAGACCGATTCCCTGATGCGGCAAATCCACGGCAAGCCTGGCCAGGATCATCACGGGGATGGGATGTTTGGGTATGCCTTTGACCACTCGAGGGGCAGCCGTTGCCGGCTCGACGCAGCCCACGGTCAGGCTGTAAAACCCGGCCACCGAGCCTGAACTGCAGCTCACATAGGTCTGTGAACTGTTGGCGTTTTGATTGACCAGCGCGAAGCGCTGCAAGAACTGATTCAGTGCGGGTTGACCGCAGTCGAACGACTCCACCACATCCGAGCCCACCAGCTTGCGGATGGGCTCACAGACCTTCGAATTCAACCGAGCAGCCCCGGCTCGCGAAGAAGCTTGCGCAGCTTGGGCTTGGCGCTGACAGGCCGGTCCAGCGCCGCCTGAAACTCAAGCCACTTTTCGGGGCTCAGCTCAAAGCGGGACCGATCTGCCAGGGTTTGATTCGCGGCATTGATGCCCGCGTCCAGCAAGAACTCGCTCACATTCTTGTGCGCCACACGCGCGGCCTCTTGGAGCAACTGCTTCACAGGTCCACTGGCGCGAACATCGATGCGCTCGGATTTGGGATGGGTGGTGGCCGGCATGGGGGATCCTTTTCAGAAAAGGTTCCGCATCATATCGTCCGGACGATGTCGGTACGTTGCATTTTTTGAGGCGTCCTGATGGGTCGCTCAGCACCGCTGGAGTTTCAGCAGCCGCGCGATGAACTCAGCCCGAGGCGGCCAGCGGTGTTCGACCCACGGCCACATGCATCGCTTTTGCCGGCGGTGATCTTGAGATCTATCCAGCCTTGGCGCTCACCCACCGTGAATACCACGGCGCCGACTTGGACTTGGCGCCCTTTTCGGTCTGGCGCGGACGGCTCATGACGGTGCCGATCAGGTTGAAAGGTGCCAGCAGTTCGGTGATCTGTTCCAGGTCCTGGATGGACGTGGTGTGCTCTTCGACCACCACGAGCGTGGTGTCGACCTGCGGGATAAACGCCAGCGCATCGGCGGTGTCGAGCAACGGTGGCAGGTCCACGATGATGTAGCGGTCCTGGTAGCGCTCCTTCATCTCGCGGATCAGCTGCTGAGCCAGCTTGGTCGCGAGCAGTTCGGCCGAGTTGACCACCGCCTGCTGGCCCGCGGGCAGCAGCACGAAGCGCGACACGCCGGGGTTGATCAGCAGCTCGTTGATCGGCGTGCCCTGGCTGAGGTGGTCGCTCAGTCCGGGCGCACCATCAAAACCGAACATCGACTGCAAGCCGTGTCCGGACAGATCGGCATCGACAAGCAGCACGGCCGAGTCGTAGTCGGCGGCCATGGTGAGCGCCAGGTTCAGCGCGGTGAGCGACTTGCCCTCGATGCGCCGCGCGCTGGTCACAGCCAGCAAATTGAAGCCGTCCGCGCGCATGCGCTGCAACACCTGATTGCGCAGCATCTTGAACGACTCGGTCAGCTCCGACCGGTCGGGCTTGACCACACCGTGCGTGCGCTGCAGCCGCAGCAGCGCATCGGCCCTTACCTGGGTGCTCGAGTACTGGATGTTCAGCGGCTCGGTGTCGATCCGCGCGTCTTCGATCATGCTCATGGGGCCGCTCAGTTGGATAACCGCCGCACGATGCCGTACCAGGCCACGTCGATCGGCATGTAGAAAAGATGCAAGGCGATGACCACCAGCGCGATCACCCCCAGCACGCCCATCAGGACGATGCGCCGCGTCCAGGAGCGGCGGCGCAACAGCACCGGACTCGGCAGCGATGGCAGCACGGCCAGCACCGGCACTTGCATCACGCGCACCACGTCGCGCGCGCTGTGCACGGTCTGATCGATGGCCTCGCGCAAGGCCGCCGAGCCCACACCGCCGATCAGCGCAAACAGCAGCCCCAACACAACGATCATGGCCCGGTTCGGCCGCACGGGCTTTTCAGGGTAGACGGGCGGCTCGATGAGCGTGAAGCGCTCGGCCTTGCGGCCGCGCTCAAGTTCCTCGGCCACCTGGGCTTGCATCTGCTTTTCACGCAGCTCGCGGAAACGCCCGCGCGAGCTGTCGATGTCGCGCGCGAGTTCAAGGTATTCGCGCTCGACCTCGGGGGTCTGGCGCACACGCGTGTCGAGCTGCTCGAGCTTGTCGCGCAGCGCCTGGCGTTCGCTGCGCATGGACTGAATCTGCGAGGTGATCGTCTCGATCTGCGACTTCAGGTTGAGATAGACGGGGTTGTCGGGTTTGCGCGCGCGCCGGATGGCGTCAGCGCTGCCTTCGGGCGCACCGGCTCCGGTGCGCAACGCCTGTTCAATGACCGACACGGCGCGCTTCAACTGAACCACGTCCGGGTGCTCGTCGGAATACTTGCGGCGCAGCTGGTTGAGCTGCTCTTTCAGCTGCAGCAGCTTTTGCTCGCGGTCGGTGGCGTCCTGCTCCAGGCCGGTCTCGGTCTTGAGCATCGAGATCTCCCGGCGCAACCGCTTCACGTCGGGGTGATCGTCGCTGTAGGTTCCGCTCAGGGTCGTGAGTTGCAGTTGCAGCATCTTGAGCCGGTCCTCGGGCTCGAGCGGCGCGCCGCCGTTGGCGCTGATGGGCGTGGCGGGCTTGGTGTCTGCCAGCTGCGACTGCAGTGCGAGCTTGCGCTCGTCCATGAAGACGATCTCGCGCTCGATGCGCTGGATTTCAGCGCTGGTGCGTTCGCTGCCCATCAGGTTCGAGATGTTCAGCTCGGGCAGGCGGCCTTGGTTGCGTTCCTTGAAGGCCGAGAGCTTTTGCTCCTGGTCGGTGATGTGTTCGCTCACGCGGTTCAGTTCCTCGTCGATGAACATCGTGGTCTCGGCGGCCTTTTGCTGCCGGTTCTTGACGTTCTCGTTGAGGTACAGCGTGGTCAGTTCGTTGGCGATCTTCTGGGCGTTGGCCGCCACCTCGCTGTCGTAGGACAGACTGAACGCGATGGTCGACTTCACGGCCGATCCGCTGCGCCGGTCGGTGACCTCGGCGCTGATGGGCGTGAGCTTGATGTCGCGGCGCATCAGGTCGAGGATTTCCTCGCTGGTCTGGCTTTGCCGCTTGGCTCCATACAGGTTGTACTTGTCGACCAGTTCAAGCAGCGTGGCTCGCGTCATCACCTGCTGGCTGATCACCTGGATGCGCTCGTCGGCAAAGCTCGTCACGGTCGAGCGCACGAACTCCTGCGGAATTTCCTGTTCCTTGATCAGGATGGTCGCGGTCGAGCGGTACACCGGCGGCAACACCAGCGCCACCACCACAGCCGCCGCGGACAGCACCGCGAACACCACCACGATCAACCAGCGGCGCCGGCTCAGCACGCCGAGGTAATCACCCAGGGTCTTGCCCGAATCGGCCAGCGAATCGGTCGCGGCGTAGAGGTCTTGGGGAGTAGCTGACATGGGGTGCGTCAATGCAATGGGGGGTTCGTCGCGTCAACGTGACGCATCGAGGGTGGGGAAGGAATAGCTCAGCGACACGTTCAGGCTGTTGGACTGGGCAGAATTGCTGGGCCCCACGTTGTTGGCCTGGGTCAGCCGATAGGAAAGCCCCAGCGTGAGGTCATCGGCCAGCTGATGGGAAAGTGAAACCGAGAACGACTGCTGACGTGACTCGCCCGCGTTGACGGTGCCGACGCTGCCCACGATCGGGCCCGAGGTGCGCGACATGTTGTAGCTGGCCGACCCGCCCCAGGTTTCCGAAAAACTGTGGCTGGCGCTCAAGTTCAACGCATCGCTGCGCTGCACCGAGCCCGAGCCGTTCGGGCGCTGGCTGCGGCTGGCCGAAAACGAAAGCGACGTCACCTCATCGAGCGCATAGCTGTAAGACGCGCTGTACTGCAGCCCGGTGGATGAGCTGGTCACCGGTTGGCGCACCGGGATGTACGGCACCAGGCCCACGCGGCACAGCACTGCATCGAGCGGACACACCAGCGCCAGCGTCGAACCCTGGGTGCGCGTGCGATACGAACCCAGCGACACCGAACTGCTCGCGCTCTCGGACCACTGGTGCGACAGACCCAGGCTCCAGTCATCGGTCTGCGAGCGGTTGCCCAATGACACGGGGCGGTACTCCGAGTGCGACAGATGCAGGTTCAGCGCATCGATCTCGGTCAGCCGGTAAGACAAGCCGCCGCCGAACGACGTGTCGGTGTAGTCGGCCGAGTTGGTGACCGCCTGGCCGTATCGGGTCTGGTTGCTAGACACCTGCGCCGATGAGCTCAGCCGCTCGGTGATCGAATGCGACCACGAACCGCCCACGGTGGTGGTGCGCCGCTGCCCCGGCGACAGCCCCACGTCGGCGGTTTGCACGACGTTGTTGAAGTCCTGCGCATACCCGGCGCTGACCTCGAAGTCGTCGGACTCGAGCGACAGCGACTGCGACAGGTTGATGCGCCCGTCCACCCGATCCGGGTTGACGCGGCCGCTGGATGTCACGCCCGACGCGTTGAGACCCAGCCGGGTGGCCATGTTCTCCACGCGGCGCGTCGCGCCCAGCGTGGTCGACAGGGACAGGTTGTTCACCGTGCCGGGGGAGTGTTTGGCCAGATTCACGTTGTCGTTGGTTTCAAGGCTGGACTGCACCGAGCTTTCAAGAGACCACAGATCCGCATGCGCCGGGAACACCGTCCCCAGCAGCACCGCCATGCCCGCCATCCACCGGCGCAGCGGTGCCTTCAGAGGGCTGCGGCGCGCCGCGAGGCGGTCGGGGCGGCTCACGGCACCAGCAGCACGTCTCCGCTTTTCAGCGTGATGTTTTGCGACAGGTCGCCGCCCTTGCGAACACGCGAATACTGGAAGGGAATCGACACCGACTTGCCGTCGATCTTGCGGATGATGCGAATGCCGTCTTCCGAGGCAAACGGCGTCATGCCACCGGCAATGGTCAGCGCTTGCAGCACGTCGATGTTGCGCCCCACGAGCAAGTCGCCGGGCTTGTTGACGCGGCCGATCACATAGATGTGGTAACTCGCCACGCGCACCACGGACACCGTCACCACGGGCTCGGGAATGAACTTCTCGAGCCGCTTGACGAGTTCATCGCGCACCTGCTCGGCCGTCTTGCCCGCGACGATGAAGTCGCCCGCCAGCGGGAACGAAATGCCGCCGTCCGGGCGCACCAGCACCGAGGCCTTGAGCGTCTCATCGCGCCACACGGATATGTCGAGGGCGTCTTCGGGCCCGATCTCGTAGCCCGGGTCGGTGACCGGCACACGCTCGATGCTGTCGCCCCATTTGGTGGTCGCAGCGCCCGACGTGGCGCCGGCCGGCAAGGTCGCTCCGGGTGAGACGATCAGCGCAGGCGTTTCGTTGATGTAGGGAATCTCGGGCAGGCGCGGCAGGTTGGAGCACGCGGCCAGGCCGCACACCAGCGCCAGCAAGGCCAGCCGGCTCAGCCGGAACGATGGGTTCAGTGAACGTTGAAAGGTCATGGGGTCGGACGTTACCGGATGACGGGCTGGGGCGGCACAAACCGCTCGGCATCGGCCTTGTCGCGGTAGTCCTGGATGAGGTTGAACATCTCGACGTCGCCCACGCCGAACACCGGTTCACGCTGCTTGAGCACGTCACTGACCGACTTGCTGCGGTAGCGCGCCAGCAGTTCGACGTTGAGGTGGATCAGCTTGTCGTTGCGCGTGGTGCACTCGGACACCAGCGCGACCTGGTCGTCGTGCTTGCGTTGCAGTTGAGCCTGCTGCTCGTCGCGCAGCTTGGTGTACTGCACCAGCTCACGCGCCTTTTGCGCCAGCGCTTCTTCATGGCTGCGCTTGTCGTCGGCCCGCTGCTTTTCGAGCGTGGCCACGTTTTGGGTCAGCTCGGCGCGCTGCGCTTCCGAGGTCTTGAGCTTGGCATTCACCTTGGCCAGCGCGGCCTTCAACTTCTCGACCTGCTGGGTCTGCTCGAGCAGTTGCTGATCGACGGCCGCCTTGTCGGCTTCAACCTTGGATTTGGCGGCTTGCGCTTCTTGCACCTGCTGCTGCAGGTTCTGCAACTGCATCTGGGCGCGACGCGCGGCTTTTTCAGCGGCCTTGTTGTCACCCTCGGCCGAGGCCAGCCCAGCGGCGAGCGTGAAGCCGATCGCAATCAGCGCGAGCGCACCGGCCCGAACGAAAGACATGGATCGCGCGCGCATCAGAACTTGACGTTGAGGTCGAACTGGAAGACGTCGATCGACAGCGGTGCGCCCGAGATCGAATCGCCGCTCAGGTAGCGAAAGCCCGCGGAGGTGCTCTTGCCCAGGCCGTACATGCCGCCCAGGATGTAGCCCTTGGCGTCGGTGCCACCCAGCCTGAAGTCGCTGTCGGTGAAGGCGTCGAGCACCGCATCACGCTCGACGCGCTTGTAGGCCGCGTACACCTGCCAGTCGTGTCGCGCCTTCATCTCGGCGTCGCCAAAAGCCGCACGCAGTTGATACGCCGTGGTCTGCTCGCTGACCTGCGTGCCCACGCGCGCGCTCACGTCCTTCTTGCTGAAGCCCAGGTTCTGCACAAAGTCGGCCGTGAGGATCACGCGCTTGCCGGCGTACGACGGAAAGTCGACCTGGCCCGTCAGGTTGAGCAGGTGGTATTCCGAGGCCAGACCGAGCAGCGGCTTGGCCGGATCCGACGAGATGTTGTAATACGTGTTGCCCTTCTGGGCGAACTGCGGTGCGGTGTAGTCGTGGACCGTCGAACCGGCCGGGCTGGTCTTGCCCAGCATGTTTTCGTAGTGGAAGTAGCCCAGTCCCACCTTGCCGCGGATGTCGTGCGCCCAGTTGCTGTAGCTCGCCCCCAGCTGGCCACCAAACAGCCACTTGTCGGCCGAAGCCAGTTCGACCTCCTGCACCGGCATGGCGGCCACCGTGGCAAAGCCGCGCCACTCTGATGTGAGCTTGGGCGTCCACTGCCCGGCCACGCCGTCAAAGCTCAGGTCATTGGCCCACACCAGGTCGGTGCCGAACCACGGATTGCCAAAGCGCCCGGCCACCGCATTGAACTCGTCGCCTTGCCTGTAGCGCACGTAGGCGCGGTCGATCAGCACCGTGTAGCGGTTGTTGAAGCTGCCCAGCGTCTGGTTGGAAGACAGTGGATCGGTGCCGCTGCCGGTGGTCAGACGCACGCCAGCCGACCAGTTCTCGTCGATCTTGGCGTTCAGGCCGATGCGTGCGCGCACCCGCATGCGCTCGCGATCCTCCGTGGTGTTCATCAGCGACAGCGAGCGGTTGCGGTTGGTGTCGAGCACGCTGATCTGCTGCGCATTGCCGCT
Source organism: Burkholderiales bacterium (assembly GCA_947372225.1). GTDB lineage: Bacteria > Pseudomonadota > Gammaproteobacteria > Burkholderiales > Burkholderiaceae_C > PBB1. Next base: position 8,088 of record CANBSV010000048.1, read on the forward strand.
GTCGAAGCTGTCGAACTGGGCGCGCAGACGCAAGTCGCCTTCCCACTCGAGATTGCGCACCCACGCCGGCACGACACCCGGACCGGCCCAGCCCTCGGCCGCGGCCTGAGCGGCGAGCTCAGCGCGAATTTCGTCTTTCATCTCCTTGCGCACGAACTCGGGGATGTACTGCACGCGCACCGCGCCCGGTGCGGCCTTGGCAGCCTTGCCGCCGGCATCGCCAGCGGCATGGGCCTCCGGCTTGGGCGCCGGCTTGGCCACGTCGTCGAGCAAGGCCGTGCCCTTGTCCTTGGCCAGCACGCCTTGTTCGACCAGCTGGCTGATCAGCTTGGCGGTGGCGGCGCGCACGGCATCGATGTCGGCATCTTGAGCGGCCATGGCCGGCGCGGCCCACGCGGCGCACAGCATCAGTAAGGAAACACGGGAGAGGATGGGCTTCATGGTCATTCAGGGCGGGGCACGCCTCAAGAGCGGTTGCTCAATCGCAGTTGCATCGGTCGCATCGAGCTGGGGGGAACGTCCTTCAGCGGGGTCATCTCGAGCAGCGTGAGCGCGATCAGGTCATCGACCTGGGTGTTGCCCGAGCTGCTCACGATGTCGGCCTTTTGAACGCGGCCGTCGTCACCCAGCCAGACCTTGACCACGACACGAAACTCGTCTTTCAGGATCTTGCGGTTGCGCGACAGCGCCTCGAAGAACTGGCGCTGCAGCAAGCCCGTGTAGTACGCGCCGCCCCCACCACCGCCGGTGGTCAGAAAGTCGCGACCGCCTCGGTTGGCGGCCAGGCCGAAGCCGTCGGACCCGGCGCTGCCGTCGGCGTCCACGCCCAGTGGCTTGTCGGACGCGGGCTTGTCATCAGGTGCTTTCGCGTCGGCCGGCTTGGGGTCGTCCTTGGGCTGGTCGATCTTGACGTCTTCCTTCACCTTGGGCGGCTCGGGCGGCTTTTCGGGCGGCTTGGGCGGCGGCGGTGGCGGCTGCTTGAGCAGTGCGATCTGCTGCACGCCGGGGTTCTTCTTGGTCGGCGTCGACAGGAACTTCACCAGAAACATCGCCACGGCCACCAGCACGCCCAAGGCCACCAGACCGAGCACGGCCTTCTTGATCCAGGCTCCGCGTGAGGGTGCCTCGTCGTCTTCGTAGTCCATGTGGGGTGCTCAGTGGCTCACTTGACCAGCCGCTGGGTCACCAGACCGAGCTGCGTGATATCGAGCCGGCCCATCAGGTCGAGCACATCGACGACCTTCTCGTAGTGCACCTTGGCGTCGCCCTTGATCACCACCGGGAAGCTCGGGTTCACGGCCTTGATCTGGCGCAGCCGGTCTTCGAGCTCCTGCATGGTCACCGGGTAGGTGTCGAGGAACACCTGGCCGTCATCGCGGATGGTGATGGCCTTGGTCTGCGGCTTGGCCAGGCTGGGCGCGGCACTCGCCTTGGGCAGGTTCACCTTGATGCCCTGCACCGACGCCGTGGTCATGATGATGAAGATCACCAGCAGCACATACGCCAGGTCCAGCATCGGCGTGATGTTGATGTCGTCGTAGGCCTTGCCGCCGTCTTGCATCTTCATCGTGAGCTCCTCAAACCGAGTGGTTCTCAGCGATGCGTGTGGTCAGCTCGTCCACGAACACCTGCATGTCGGCCGTGAGCGCCTGGATGCGACCGGTCAGATAGTTGTAGGCAAACAAGGCGGGAATGGCCACCGCCAGACCGGCCACCGTGGCCACCAGCGCCGCGGCAATGCCCGGCGCGATGGCGTTCACGTTCACGTCACCGGCCGCCGCAATGGCCGCGAAGGTGATCATCACGCCCACCACCGTGCCCAGCAGACCCAGGAACGGACCGCCGGCGATCGAGATGGTGAGCACCACCATCTGGCTGTTCAGTCGCTGGATCTCGCGAATCATGGTCGCCTCGACCGAGGCACGTATGGCGCTCAGCGAAGCCGCCGACATCTGCAGCGCGATGCCCTTGGCGCGGTACACGTCAAAGCGCATCTGCAGTTCGGTCACACCGGCCACGTACAGGCGGTACAGCTGAGACTGCCCGTAAGGCACGCGCGGGCCCGTCGACTTCTTCTTGCCTTTGCCCTTGCCGCTGGCAGCGGCCGCGTCGGGCTTGACCACCTCGGCCATGGTCTTGTCGGGATCGATGCTGGTGATCAGCTTGTCGAATTCCTTCATGAACAGCGTGTTCGCCTTGGCCACCTGGCTCACGAACTGCACCTTCATGTACATGACGATCACGCTGAGCACGAACATCACGCCCAGGATGCCGATCACCACCCAGCCGTCCAGCGTCACCGCGCCCAGCAGGATCTTGATGTACGACGGGCCACTGTCGCCACCCTCGGCGTCGCCTTCGGCCGCGCCGTAGGTCACCAGCTTCTGGTCGGCGCCTTGCGACTGCGCCGCGGTCTTGATCCAGTCGGCCGAGCGCGCCACGGTGGACACCTGCAGTTCGTCGATGTCGCCCTTGAAGCCCTTGCCCAGGATGGCCGCACCGTCGAGGTCGGGCACGCTGCCGGCCACGCGGGCGGCTTCCTGACCGTTGACGTAGATCACCAGGCCGTCCTTGGCCACCACGGCCACGTGCTGCCAGACACCCGCCGTCACCGGCGCCGTGGTGGTGGCCACCAGCGCACCCGACTGCGCGAGCAACGTGCCGCCGCGGATCGACAGCTTGAGCGGGCCGGCACCCTCGGTTTGGGTGTAGATCGGCGCATCGGCGGTGTCGAGCGGCTTGATCCACATCGACAGCGTCATGCCCAGCGTGTTCGACTTGAGCGAAGGCGACGACGGCAAGGCCAGCTCGGACGCTGCATCGAACGTCAGGCCCGCGCCGATCAGGCCCACGCTGTTGACCCGTGCCGACGAGCGCGCGGCGTTGTTGGCGTTGGCGGTGGCGTCTTGCGGCGCGGCTTCACGCTCGCTGAAGTGGTACACGAGCGCCTGGGTGGCGTCGTAGGTGGTCTTGGAGTCGCCCGCGGCCGGCGCGTTAGGGTTGCCGTAGTAAAGCCAGATCGAGTCGGTCTTGCTGCCCGGCAGCAGCTTGGGCACTTGCACCCACACCAGCGCCAGCTCGTTGAGGCCATCGAACTTTTCGATGTGGAACTTCAGCGGGGTCTTGTCATCGCCCGCCACGAAGCGCAGGTCGGAGCCGTCGGGCTTGGCCTCGACGAACTGGAAGTTGCCCGTGTGCAAGCGCACCAGCACCGTGGCCGAATCGACACCCGCCGCGATGGGCAGGCCCTCGGCGGTGGTGTTCAGGCCGATCTTCACGCGCTGTTTCCAGTCGGCGTTCCAGGAGGCGTGTGACAGCGGGGCGCACAGCAAGCCGAACAGCGCGAGGCCAAGGACTACAAGTTTTTTCATGACCAAGGTACGTCGACTAAGGGAGAACCCGCAAGGCTAGTGGCCCTTTGTTGCAGGGCTGTGAATCACCGGCGGGTGCGGCGGGGCTTCAGGCCGGAAGATGACAAAGGTGTGGCGTGATCGTGTCGATCAGCCTGCGCGCCGCGGCAACCATGTGAAAGTGCCGCTGGTAGCAGCCTTCGGCCTGCAGCCTCATTTGCAGCCGCGTGTCGGCGTCCAGCGCCAGCCAGCGGCGCAACACCGCCGTGGTGCCGGCCAGCGTGTCGCTGTCGGCAAAGCCGGCGTCGTGCTGGACGATCTCGCGCCAGATGTTGACCTTGTCCGAGATCAGCACCGGCACGCCCATGGCCAGCGCCTCGACCACGGCGATGCCGAAGTTCTCCTGGTGCGACGGCAGCGCAAACACCTCGGCCGCGCGCAGGGCCGACCACTTGGCCTCGCCCTTGAGCATGCCGGTGAAGGTGATGTGCTCGGCAATGCCCAGCCGCGCGGCCTTGGCCTCGAGGCCGGCGCGCACGCCGGAGCGGTCATCGGGCCCGGCCATCACCAGGTGCAAGCGCGGCTCGGTCTGCAACACCCGCGCAAAGGCGTCGATCAGCAAATCGCCGCCCTTCTTGGGATGCAGCCGGCCCAGAAACAGCACCACCCGCTTGCCCTGCGTGGCCGGCCAGGCGCGGGCAAAGGCCTCGGCCGAACCCGCGCTGGCCTCATGGCCCAGCGCCACGCCGTAGCCCACCACCGACGGCATCACCCGGTAGGGTCGAAACGTGCGCGCGGCCAGCCGGGCCTCTTCGTCGGCGGTGAACAGCACCGCGCGCGCATCGCGCAGCACGCGGCTTTCGACCAGCGCCCAGTAGAGCGATTTCTTCAGGTGCTTGAGCGGGTACGCCTGGCGAAACCACGGATCGAGCATGCCGTGCGGGTACACGAAGTACGGCACCGGCCCGCCATGCAGCGCCTGCCACACCGCGCGCCCGTGGTACTGCCAAAGCCCGTGCACGATCACCGCGTCGTATTTCGCCGCATTGGCCTGCAGCCACGGCAGCAAGCGCCGCGTGTAGCCGTACTGCGTGGACACCGGCCCCAGCGCGTGGGTGGGCGCCGGAAATTCCTGCACGCACACGGCAGTGGGGTCGTCGAGCGTGACCACCTCTTCGGCATGACCGAGCAGCGCCGTGGCCGCCACCGACTGCCGCAGCCCCTCGGCCGGCCCGCCATGCACCGGGTCCACCGACCGGATGACGTTCAACACTCTCATCGCGTCATTTGCCCAGGCAGTCCTTGGCGGTTTCCTTGCAGTTCTTGTCACCGAAGCCCACCACCTCGACCGTCAGGATCGACGGCTTTTGCATGCCCTCTGCCGCTGCCGCCGCACGCGCTGCTGCGGCGGCACTGTTGGCCGCGTCCTCGCTGCTCTTGGAGGTGTTGGTGTTGCTGCCCGAGCTGGCCACGGAGGCGGCCAGGCTGCCGGTCACCGGAGCCGGTACGCCGGAGCCGGATCCACCGAAGGAAATGTTGCTGCCGTTCAGAACGGTTTGAGCGTTGATCACGATGTTGCCGCCCGAGCGAATGCCCGCCTCGCCGGCATCGATGGTGCCGCCGGGCGCCGTCAGGAAGATCGAACCCACCTGCGGCGTGGGCAGGGGCCCTTGTCCATCCGGGTCCGAGGTCAGCGACTGAATGCCGCTGCCCCCGGCGCCGGCCGGCAGCGTGTAAACGTAGCCAGTGATCGCGCCCGTGGTGGCGTCGATGACCGGGGTTCGCTTGGGCGGCGGGGTACTGATCGAGGTGCGAGCGCCCTTGCCCGCGTCGATGCTGCCCTTGATGCTGTAGATCAGGATGTCACCACCTTGCGCCGTGAGCACCTTGCCCTGGTTGATGCTGAAGTCATCGCTCACCACGCTGCTGATGGCGCCCCCGGCATTCGTCACCACCCCGATCGTCGTGTCCTTCGATGGCGTGGTCAGACCGGCGACGATGGTGCCTCCGGGCGCCCACAGGTCGATCGAGCCCTGCCCGTTGCCCGATCCATTGCCATAGGTCTGGATCGAACTCTGGAAGGTGTAGATGTTGCCGCCGGACACCGCCTCGGCGGGCACCGCCAGCGCCACGTTCTCGGCCAGCACGTCCGAGTAAAGAATCGGCGTCAGGCCCTCCGGCAGCCCACCCTTGCTGCGCCGCTGCCGGTAGTCGGAAAACACCCGCGGGTACTTGCGGTCCAGTTCCTGATAGGCCGCATACGTGGCCCCATCCGGCAAGGCGCCGAGCAGATCGGTCAGGCTCTTGGCCTTCACGATCGACTGGGTGTCGGTTTCCAGATTCAGCTTCGCGTACAGGGCGGTCGCGAGTTGGGTGTCGCCGACGGTGCCCAGTGGCAAGGTCTTGTTCTTGAGCGCCTCCAGGTACATACCCAGCACGCGCGGGAACTTGGTCACCAGGTCGACAAACGGCAGGTAGGCCGGGTCGTGGGCCACCAGTTCCTGGATGCTCGCCGCCTTGCTCACGGCGTCAGGATTTTGGTCACTGTTGAGCGCGCGGTAGAAGGCCAGTACCTCGCCTGAACGCGAGGCTTCGGCAATGACGTTGGCGTACACCGTGTCGAGCTTCGCAAGATCAATGTCGCCCTTCACGCCGGCCAGCAAGGTGACGCGGGCTGCATCGCTGTCGCGAAGACTGCCGTTGAAGTTGTTGCCGGTGGAGACCAGGCCGCCAATGATCGAGCCCGACTCCGAAAATCCGGCAGCGCCCACATCGATGTTGCGGCCGGCTTGCACCAGCAAGCGCCCCGGACCGCTGATCCGCAGCCCCTGTGGCAACACATCGCCGTTGTCCGAGCGCACCTGCGTGAGATCGGCCGCGTCGAGGTTCTGTAGCTGCAGCGTCACGCCCGAGATGTCGCCGCCCGCTTCGATCCGGCTTTGCATCGGCAACGTGAGCACGCGAGCATCAGCCCCGGTGGACGTGATGGTTCCATTCCGCGCCTGGATATCGTTCGCATAGCCCCCAGACGCCGACACGGGCGCGCGGTCGACCGTGCGCGCTTCACCCGGCAACGGGGTCAGGCTGTCACCCGAGAGCGAGCTTCTCGAGCTGTACAGCCTGGGGTTCTGGTACGGGAAGTTGGCCAGGCTTTGCACCATGTCCAGGGCCCGATCCGACACCGTCAACTGCGGATCCAGCACCGAGCCGTCAGCCAGCAGTGCCACCGCGGCCGATGCCGACGGGTAGGTGACCAGCGTGCGGCTCTTGTTTTCGAAGTTGAGCGTAATGTCCCCATCGAGCGCCGCGACGGTCACGCTGGCCGGGTAGGCTCCCGCCTCAGTGGTGTCGCGGAGAGTCACCGCAACAGGACGGCGCCGACTGTCGAGTCCGAACCCACGACCATCAGCCATCTGAGTGCCCAGCACCACGTCGCCCGATTTCGCCACCGAGCTCACCACGCTGTCAGCAGCGTAGGTGAAGAAGGTCAGCACCTGCGTCGACCCCGTGCCCGTGAAGCTGGGGCCCGTGCCGACCGAGGTCACTTGGTTGACCACGGTCGGGTTGTTGACGCTTTGCAAGGTGATGCTTCCCCCTGCCTCGACCGACACCGCAGCGCGTTCGGGTACGTCACCGCTGCTCACACCCATCAAGAAGAGTTGCGTGGGTTTGGCGCCGCCCACCGCACCGCCGGCACGGATGCTGCCGTCACCACGCGCGACGAGGTAACTGCCGCCGATCACGTCATTGCCGGCGTTGACGCTGAGGTCACCCCCGCCTTGCACATCAACGCCGCGCTGGCCTGCCGAGTCGGTCACGCCACGCGCGGTGGTCGGCAGCATGGCCGCCATCTGCTCCACGTTATGGCCGGCCTTGACGGACACGTTGCCACCGCCCAGTGCCCCGAGGCCCTGCTGGAAGTTGGGCCGATAGGCCCACCACTCCGGCGCGCCCGTGGTCACACGCGGACGTCGCAACCACTCGGTGATCCACTCGTCCGAGGCCCCCTTGACATCGTTGCCGGCCACGATGGAGATGTCACCCCCATCAAGGCTCCAGCGGTTGTTGCCGCCGGTGGCGGTGTCATCGGCGCCGATGCGACCGGCCGTGTACAGGACGCTGCGCGAACTGTTCATCGTGAAGTCCGACGCCGCCGCGATCTCGATGCTGCCGGTACCCGTGCGCAGCTTGGCGTTGGCGCCATCGAGCACCACGCTGCCGGGGCTGGTGGTGCCGCGGGTCGAGAGCGTGGCCAGCGGGTTGGCCGCGCTCAGGTCAGCACCTGCCACCAGCCGGATGTTCCAGGTCTGGCCGGCGATGATGTTGTCGTCAGGATTGCCAAGGCTGCCCGCCAGCGTGAGGTCGCCTGCGGCGCGCAAAGTCAAGGTACCCGGCTGCCCCCCGGCCAACCACGCGCTGGTGGTCAGGTCCCAGTTGTCGGCCAGACTCAGGCTGCCCGTCGTGGCCACCTCGGTGGCGCCTCGCAGCGCGCTGTGGTTCAGCGCGATGCCGCTGCCGTTACGCAGACCACCCAGCAAGGCGCTGGCATCGGTGCTGTTGATGAACGACTCGTGGTCGGCGGCGTAGCCGGCAATGTCGAGCGCGCCGGTGGATGTGTAGCGCCGCTGCGCCTCCAGCACCACCTGCGCGTCCATCACTTGATCCACGTCGGTACCGGCCACCTTGACCGCCAGACCCGTGTTCGGATCCTTGACCACTTGCGAGCCCTTCACGGTGCCGTTCAAGAACACCGGTGCCATCTGGTTGGCGTCGTCGCGCGCCACCGTGAATGTCACGCTGCCGGTAGAACCCTTGACGCCCTGGCTCACGTCAATCACCGCGCCGTTGGCGAAGCTGAGCGTGCCGGCCGACGCGGTCAGGTGAACCTTGCCGCCATCCGACAGCGCGGCCTGCGCCGAGCGGTCGGTGGAGGTGCCGCGGGCGTCGATCAGGCTGCCTGCCCACAGGGACAGGCCGTTCGCGGCCCACAGGTTCACACGTCCTGCGCCGCGCTCGCTGCTCGCGTCCAGCGAGCCGGCCACATCGATACGCCCGTTGTCCGCCGCCATCTGGATCTGACGTGCCTTGACCACACCACCTGCCGCCAGAAGCAAATCGCCCTGGCGCACACGCAGGTCGAAGGACTCGGTGAATCCAGCCTGGCTCAGGGTGTTGCCCAGCCCAGCCAGATCCGACACGCCGCCGAGATCCAGCGCGACGCGCCCACCGGGAGCGTTGGCAGCGGCATGGGCGCTGACCTGCCCGCCCAGCGTCAGGTCTGTGCCCGCCACATCCAGCGCACCTGCGGCGCCGCCACGGTCGCTGGCGTCCAGCATCACGGCCGAACCGTCCTGGATGGCCACCGAGCCGTGGGCAGACGCCAAGGCAACACGGCCTGCATCGGCAGTGATCACATGGCCGTGGTAGTCCTTCGCCACACCCGAGGCATCCAGCTGCGCGCCGTCTTCGAGCGACACTCCGTCCGTCGTGTCGCTCCCGAGCGCCAGCACCGCAATCGAGCCTGAGCGGGCCTGCACCTTGGTGCCCACGCTCACACTGCGCCCTTGAAGCGTCAAACGGCCGCCTGCATCCCCACTGGCAGACGTGCCCGCTGTGCCGGCCGAGGAGTCCAGGCGCAAGGCCCGGTGCACCGGATTCGCCGCGTCGAACGCGTCGATCGCCTGCCACTCCTGAACGGCGCCGGCGGCCATGGCCACCCGCGGTGTCGTGACCTGCCAATCGCTGGCCACGGCCAGCCGGCCTGCGCCCTGCCCCACGACCTCACTGCCGGCGTTCATATCGACCGACGCAAAACCGCTGACCGACTTGTCCCCCGCACCGATCACGATGCGCGAGGCATTCACGGTGAGATGGCCTGCACCAGCGGCCGCTCCGGCAGCCGTTGCGCTGGCGCTGTTCGTGAGTTGAAGCTCATGCGCCGCGATGACCGAATCGACCGCGGTGTCTGCATGCCCGCGCAGCGCCGGGCTGTCCAGCGTCAGGGTGCCCAGCGTTGCCGCGCCGATGACGGTGTGCCCATACAGGTCGATGCCCTGGTAGCCCTTGAGCGTCAGCGCGCTCAGACGCGCCAGTCCCTCGAGGTCCGCATTGGACAGCACCAGCCCGGTGTCGATGCCCGCCACACCCGCCGTCTCACCGAGGCTCACCTGTGACGACGCCAGCGACACGCTGGCGCCGTTGGCCACGTTCAGGCTGCCGAGCGACTGCGTGCTGTGCGTCGCATCGAGCAGCAACGCCCCATCGGCCTTCAGCGTCGCGCCCGCTTCGATGCGGATGTCCCCGTGCGACGCATCCACAGCCGCACCGCGGTCCACTCGATCCTGCGCACCCGCCGCCACCCGCAGCAAGGCACCACCCGCATCCGTCTTCAAGGTCTGGCTGGCTGCGCCCGCGGCGCCCGTACCGGCCACCACCGCGCCTTGACGGACTTCGATCGCGTCGCTGGCGGTCAGCAGCACCTCGCCCAGGCTCAGCGCGCCGGCCGCCGTGTTCGCCACCACCACGGAGCTGGCCCGCGTGGTGATTTGTGTCGCACCGGGGGTCTCGCTGCGTTCGCCGCCCAGCAGCAGGCTGCCGCCCAAGGCGGACAACTGCGCACCGTCAAGTTGCAGCACACCCGCGCCGAACGATGCGTTGCCGATCTGGTCCACCACGGCGATGCGATCGGAGCTGATATCGACTTCGGCGCTGCGCCCGGTGGCGGTCCGGGTCGCGGTGTTGACGCTGGCCGGGTCGCTGTCCACACGCCCTTCCAGCGACAGCACCTGCGCGCCCACGATCGCCAACCGACCGGCATCCAGCGGCACGCGCGGTGCGGCGCTTCCCTGGCGCGAAGCCAGCTCGTTGAAATACGCAGACGACGACACCGTGTAGTCCGCCTCACGCGTGGCCGCACTGCCCGGCCGCACCACCACACCCACGGTGCGCGACTCACGTATCGAGGTGCCTGCTGCCATGCGGTAGCCGCTCAACACGGTCTGCCCGTTGAGCAGTTGCGAGGTCTGGCCCGGCGCCAGTTGGGCGTAGGTGCTGCCGGTTTGCAACTGCACCAGATAGGCATCGGGCAGCAGCGCATAACGCCCCGGCAGCAGCACGTAATCGCCCTCCGGCACCACGCCGCCGGCGCCGATGTGCAAGGTGTCGTAGACATTGGTGTCGAGGGTCGCGCTCTGCGCGCCGATCGCGGTGGCCTTGCCCGACGTATCGGTGGCGTAACGGGTGGCCGTATCGGTGTCCACCGGCATGCTGCTCAACTTGGCCTTGGGAATGATCGCGTAGGTGTTGGGCTTGCTGAAGGTGTCCACCGACCCGCCGTTGCCGGGTACGAATTCCACGGCCTGCAGCTCGCCACCACCCGACAGGTCGACCACGGCACCGGGTTTCACCTGAATGTCCGTGGCGCTCAAGCGGATGCGCTTGTTGTCCGCGCTGGCAGTCGTCAACACGTTGGCCGTGCCGCCGGCGCGGTTGTCCTGGTAGCTCCAGTCCAGCCCCGCCCGGGTGAAACCGAACGGAATGGTCAGGTCACCGGCGGACACCGAGGTCACGCTGCCCGGCGCCAACTCCAGCAAACTGCCGGCTTGCAACTGGATGCTGCCCAGTGGCGCTTTGACCGTGCCACCTTGCACGATGTGGTCGGCGGCGATGGTGAGCGAACCGCCTGCCGAGTAGACATCGCCCGCCACGCCGCCACTGCCGGCGATCGTCACCGTGCTGCCCGCCGCCGTGGTGCCATCCGACTGCTTGCCGGCTGTCAGCGTGAAATCACTGCGGGTGGTGGGGTACACCTGCGCCGCATGCAGCGACAGATCGCCAGAGGTGGTCAGCGAGCCCACGGCCTGCCCGAACGACCGGTCTGTGCCCGACTCGCCGGTGACCACCCGTCCGGTCAGACGCACATCACCGGCGCTTTGAAACGACGCCACCGACGTGCCGTTGAGCGTGACCGACCCGAACAGATCGATCGTGCCGGCCTGAGCCGTCAGCGTGCCTGCGCCGCTGCGCGTCGGCAATGCCGGCGCACTGCCATTGGGGATCGAACTGCCGCTGGCGCTGCGCGGAGCGAGCGACTGGCCGATGGCCACCAAGGAAGCTGAAGTCACAGCCACACGGCCATCGCCAGTCACGTCGATCAGCG
>CANBSV010000049.1 GCA_947372225.1 Burkholderiales bacterium
GCAGACGGCTCGGGCACCAGCTTTTTGTTCACGAACTACCTGTCCAAGGTAAATCCTGACTGGAAGGCACGCGTGGGTGAGGGCACTGCCGTCAACTGGCCTACGGGCACGGGCGGCAAGGGCAATGAAGGCGTTTCTGCTTTCGTGCAGCGTCTCGAGAACTCGATTGGCTATGTCGAGTACTCGTATGCCAAGCAAAACAAGATGTCTTACATCCTGATCGGCAATCGCGAGGGCAAGTTCGCAGCGCCAGAGGACGACAGCTTCAAGGCAGCCGCGGCCAATGCCGATTGGACCAAGTCGTTTTACCAAGTTCTGACCGAGCAGGCTGGCGACAAGTCGTGGCCTATCACCGGCGCCACATTCATCCTGATGCACAAGGTGCAGGACAAGCCTGAGCAGGCCACCAGCGTGCTCAAGTTCTTTGGCTGGGGCTACGAGAACGGCGACAAGATGGCTGAGGATTTGGACTATGTGCCGATGCCCAAGGCGGTGAAAGAACTCGTGGCCAAGCAGTGGGCCACCATGAAGGACGCGTCGGGCAAGGCGATTGCGTTGAAGTGATTCCGGCTGCCTTTTGAGGCAATCCGCCCCTGCCGCCCTGAGAAGGGCCGCAGGGGTTTTTTCGCCTGACGGTTTACGAAATCACCACTCGGATTTATCCTCGACCCATGGGCGGAGCTGGTCCGGAACTGAATCCTCCGGTGTCGTTAGGACGCATCGGTTGAAGAGTTTGACGACAGTTCCAGTTCAGGAGGTGGCGCTGTGAAGATCCTTCAGGCACGCTTTTCCCGTTGTCCCGATGTGGATGACCTGCACGACTTGGCCGCCATCGAGCCACAGCTTGTGTTGGTGTTTGGCTCCGTCGAACTGATCAGCGCTCCGGGCCTTCTGGACGTTTTGAGGCGGGCCTTTTCACGCGCCGAATTGGCCGGGTGCTCGACGGCCGGTGAGATCGCCGCCGACGGCGTGTTCGATGACCAGCTCGTGCTGACGGCCTTGCACTTTGAGGATCCGGGCTTTGTGGTTCGGACCACCGATTTGCACAGCATGAACGATTCGGCGGGTGCCGGCCTGCGGCTGGCTCATCAGTTCACCTCGCCGGACTTGCACAACGTCATCGTGTTCAGTCCGGGCGTGCACGTGAACGGCAGCGCCTTGCTGGATGGTTTCCGTTTGGGCCTGCAACCCGGAGTGAACCTCTCGGGAGGGCTGGCCGGTGATGGCAGTGCCTTCAGGAAGACTTACACGCTATCGCGTCATGCCGTGTCAAGCGGCCAGGTGGTGGCCATTGGCTTCACGTCGCCACGGCTGCAATTCAAATACGCTTCGCAGCACGGGTGGAATCCTTTTGGACCGGCGCGCGCCGTCACGCGATGCAAGGGCAATGTCCTCTACGAGCTTGACGGATCACCGGCGCTGGATGTCTACAAGTCATACCTTGGCGCGTACGCGAAAGACCTGCCTGGCTCGGGATTGCTCTTTCCGTTTGAGATTTTGTCGAGCGATCACCAGTCGTTGGGTTTGATCCGCACCATTCTCGGAATCGATGAGGCCGTTGGAAGTCTCACCCTCGCGGGTGACATTGCCGAGGGCAGCTACCTGCGCCTGATGCACGCCACCACGGACTCACTCGTGGATGGCGCCCAGGAGGCCGCGACCGCAACGGGTGTTGACGTGACGTCCGGCTCCCAGCATCTGGCGTTGCTGGTGAGTTGCGTCGGTCGCAAACTGGTGATGGGTGCGAGGGTCGATGAAGAGGTGGAGGCCGTGACGGCCGTGTTGGGCGACGATGTCCTCGTGGCTGGTTTTTACTCTTACGGCGAAATCAGCCCGGGGTTGCAAGACTCAGCCACCGCCGACCTGCACAACCAGACGATGACCATCACGCACGTGATGGAACGGTGCGGGCACTCCTTCCTATGAGTGACCCCAACATCTTCGGCAACCGAGCCTTTGCGCGGCAGCTCAGGCGGCATTTGGGCATTGATGGTCCGCAGGCGCTGGAAGCGCTGATTTCTACGTTGGAAAAGGCCGGCCACGAGCATCCGGGCCTGACACGTGTGGCCGAGCAGTTGCCGAAATTCATGGCGATGGTGGCGGACAGCTACGAGCAGTTCGACCGGGATCAGGTGTTGCGCACACGCAGCCTCGATATCTCCTCGCGTGAACTTCACCAGATCAATGAGCATCTGCGTGCCGCGACCCGCAAGGCCGAGGTCGCCAATGAAGCCAAATCCCAGTTTCTCGCCACGATCAGCCACGAGATTCGAACGCCGATGAATGGCGTTTTGGGCATGGCTGAGTTGCTGCTCGGCACGCCATTGGATTCCACGCAGTTGCAGTTCACCCAGACCATCGTTCAGTCGGGGCAGGCGTTGCTTTCGATCATCAACGACGTGCTTGATTTCTCCAAGATCGAGGCCCGCAAGCTCAGCTTAGAGCACATCGCCTTCGATGTTTTCGAGAGCGTGGATGAAATCGCAGCCTTGCTTGCCGGTGCGGCTCGCGGCAAAGGTCTCAACGTGATCACACGTTTTGGCACCGGTGTGCCGCGATCCCTGGTGGGCGATCCGGGGCGGCTGCGACAGATCCTGATCAATCTGGCGGGCAATGCCGTCAAGTTCACCCGTGAGGGCCAAATCACCATCTCGGTGGATGTCGAAAGCAGCGACGAGGCCCATGTCAGATTGCGCTTTGAGGTGACTGACACCGGCATCGGACTGGATGCCAGCGCACAGGCACGTGTCTTCGAAGCCTTCACCCAGGCCGACAACTCGACCACGCGCAAATTTGGCGGCAGTGGGCTGGGTCTGTCGATCGCCAAGCAGCTTGTGGAACTGATGGGTGGGGAAATCGGTGTGAACAGTCAGTTGGGCCAGGGCTCCACCTTCTGGTTCACGACGCGGCTGGACCATGACCCGGACGTGGTGCGACCGCCGGTCGACCCGTTGCCGACGGCACCTGCCAGGACTGAACATCAAAGCCGCGTGGCGCGGGTCCTCATTGCCGAGGACAACCCGGTGAACCAGCAGGTGGCGCAGTGCATGCTCGAGCAGTTGGGCTATGAGGCCGACGTGGTTGGCGACGGCCGTGAGGCTCTGCTCGCGGCGCAGACCGGGATGTACGACCTGGTCCTGATGGATTTGCACATGCCCGAGATGGACGGCTTGGAATCCGTTCGGCGGATTCGTTCGTGGGAGGACGAAATCGGATGTACCGATCCGCTTCCCATCGTGGCGCTGACCGCCAACGCCATGGCGGGCGACCGCGAGTTGTGCCTGGCCACGGGCATGAACGACTACTTGAGCAAACCAGTGTCCCGACAGGCGCTTGCCGATGTCCTTGACCGGTGTCTCGTCAAGGCGGCTGGTGGCGAAGCAGCAACCACGCGTGGCGATATCGATGACCCCACCGCCGGGCCACCGGCGTTCGATCCGCATGTGCTGGCGTCGCTGACGAAGGTGGTGGATGAGCGTCATCCGAGCTATGCGGACGAAGTGCTCGATCTGTACGTGAAAGAGGCTTCCCGCGCCTTGGATGCGATGGCTGCGGCTGTGCAGGAAGGCAATGCCGGGGTGGTGGTGCACCATGCCCACACGCTCAAATCCTCAAGCGCGGCGGTGGGTGCCATGTCGATGGCCTTCGTGACGGGACAACACGAGAGGCTTTTGCGCGCCGGAAAACAACCCCGACCCGACTGGCTGACATCGATGCGCAGTGAATTCGTGCGTTTCGAATGGGCACTCGCCAGGCACCGCAAAGCAGGGTTCAAGAGCGATCGCGGGGCTCTATGAGTCTGGTGCAGGCCGGGCGCTCGTGGGCCTCGGCGGTCGATTGACGCAGACCTGAAACGATCGAGACTGAAGGCTGAATCGCTCTGGTCAACTCGCGGGGCCGCGTGCTCGCAGTCGTTTGGTCTGAACCAACCAGCCGTCGTGCTCGACCACGTTGGGCGTGGACAGGGGCATGCGCTGCCCCAGCCAGCAACGTGTGGCAAGCATCGAGTCGCCCGCGCTCATGCGCAGCGCTGCAGAGTCATTCGGGAAGCTTTCGAACGCCGAGTGGATCGCGTCCATCTGCGCGGCCTCGACGCCGCGAGCGATGAACACCAGCCGCCCGCGCCCATCTGCGAATGGCCCGTCCTTGGGCCACTGCGGCAAGGCAATGGACGGATAGGCGACCGCCTGAACGCACTGAATCACCTGTGGCCGGTTGCTCCCCACCACGTTCAGCAGGCCCTTCACGCGCAGCAGCTTCGATCCGTGCGTGGCCAGCACGTGGCCCATGACGACGGCAAAGCCGAGCCAGGGCACCGGATCGTCGAATGTGAGAACAAATGTCGTGACGCCGGCAGCATGGATCGTGTTGGACGATGCGCTGGCTTTGGCCGGCCTTTCGCGTGGCTTGTGCAACCGTTCGGCCAGCGAGCTCCCTCCGGCTTCTTGCGGATCGCCTGGCTGTGCCTGCACCAACCATCCTTGACCCGCACGACCTGAGCTTTGCAGTTCGAGCTGGTGGGACGCCTCGGCGCCGAGCCAGGCAGCCATGTCGGGTGCCTTGTCCTGCGCGCTGTAGACGCCACGACCGAACAGGTCGCCGGCGTCGATGTTTCCGTGGCGCACCCGGCGCAGCGGAGCACCGGGGTTCAGCCGGTGCAACTCATCTTCGAGTGCGGTGACGCCCAGGGTGCTGGCGTGATCGCACTTGCTGATGAACAGCACGTCCGCTGCCACCACCTGACGCAGCGCCTCCGGGTAGGCATTCAACTGAGCCAGGCCGTGAACCGCGGAGATCACGGTGATCACGCCGTCGCACACGTGACGCGCGGCGACGAAGGGATCTTCCATGAGCGCGTAGATCACAGGTACCGGATCTGCCAGACCCGAGGTCTCGATGATCACACGCGTGATCGGGGAAATGTCGCGGCGGGCACTGCGCGCTGCCAGATCTTTCAAGGCCCCGATCAGGTCGCCTTGAACCGCGCAACACAGGCAACCTGAATCAAGCAGCAAGAGCTGTTCGTCCAGTTTCTCAACGAGGTGGTGATCGACGCCCACCTCACCGAATTCATTGACCAGCACCGCCACGCCAGCCATCTCGGGCTGCTGCATCCAGTGGTTGAGCAGCGTCGTCTTGCCCGAGCCGAGAAATCCGGTGAGCAGACTGACAGGAATTCGATCTACCGGTGCCGGCACCAAGTCACTTCCCGCGCAGCGCGCTCAATCGTTCCAGGACCGATTCCGGACGCAGCCCTGCAGGCACCTCGGCAAAGTAGAACTGACCGGGTGCGAGTGCAGGGCAGGTTTCGCCAGCGGCAAACGCGGCGCTGACATCACAACCCACGGCGGTGCTCGCACCCGAGTCAGAGCCCGTCAGCGCGGTCGAGTTGGTGATGACGGCGTCAAAACTGGTCAGAGCGGCGGGTGCCACGGCAGTGGAGTCGGGCAGTCGCAGTGCCAATCCCCAACGGTAGTGATGCACCACGTTGACGATCGACTGGTAGTGCGACAGGTCTTCGGCATTGAAATCGGCTGCGGCTGCGGGCTCCTCGAGCAACACGCCGGAGATGGCATAGGTCGACACCGAGCGCAACAAGTCGGCGATGTACATCGCGCCGTCTTCCACGTCGTCTCCGGTGAGTTCCATCTCGTCGCTGGCCGTCAACTGATTGGCGTGACGGATCCAGCGACTCGGAGAGGGCAGCGCCAGCACGAGCGGGGCCTGCCCGCGCAGGTGAGACAGCACGGCTTCGACCACCTCGGCAAGAACCTGACGCGGCGCCTCGGGTTCGATGAGCTTGCGCAAGGCTGTGGCCGGACGACGACGCTTGTTGACCGCCTCCGACCACTCAGCGTGCGCGGCGGCCCAGCTGTCGTAAAGGTCACCGACCTGAAGCACCGCCACGTCAGGCTTGACCAGCGCGTGAGCCTGCGAGAAGTAAGCAAGGTAGTGCGCCGCACTGACCCACGGATCCCCTGCGTCACCCAGCAACAGACGCTTGGCGTACTCGGCCGACTTGAGCCACAGGCGTATTTGACCGTTTCCCTTGGGCGACGGCAGTTGCGTGGCAAAGCCCTCGCTCATGTCTTGTCTTCCAGTAGGGCCCCCAGCTGTGCCAATCGTGCTTCGAGTTCGTCGATGCGCACGTCCTTGGGGTTGCGCATGTAGTTCGGCTTGGGTTTGCTCGCGTCACGGGTGATGTCGGGGCTGCCGACATACAACGTCCCAGCGTCGTCGCCCCAGCAGCCGAAATACTGCAGGTGCGCTGGCGGCTTCGGTTTGTTCCAGGTCTTGACGAAATCCTTGTATGGAACGCCCCGGGCAATTCGAGCCTTGCGCTCGGCGTCGCGCAGAGCCTTCGTTTCGACGGGATCGATGACCAGCGTCTCGGGATCGAATTTGACCTTGTACAGACGCGCGGCCACGCCTTGCGACATCAGGCCCTCCTCGATGTCGCGGATCACGGCAGCCGGGTCACGCTCAAGCAGGTCACCGTAGCCGGCACCCGCACCTTGCGAAATCATGAACAGCTCGCCGCGCTTGGAGATCTCGAAACCCATGCCCATATGGTGGGTGGTGTAGGTCGCATCCTCAAATGGGCGCTCGTTCATCAGCTCTGCAATCGAGTGCTTGAACTTGTGTGGCTCGTCGATCAGCACTTCGTAGGCGTCGACGCCCTTGATCTTGCAAAGCGGGTAGGTGCCGCAGGCGTAGCCACCAAACAGACCCTGGATCGGAGGGATCTTGGCGCCCTGACACACGGTCATGAAGCCCCACTGTTCGCTGTCCTTGGTGGACGCAATCATGGTGTAGCCCTGACCGCCGCGGTACTTGCCCGGGGCGATGGCATCCATCGTCATCTTCTTGGAAACGAGCTGCAGGAACGGCACGTCTTCCTCGTTGATTTCCTGCTCGCCGATGTCGGCCATGGTGGCGAAGATTGGCGCCAAAGCATGTTCGCCGTCCATGTCCGAGCGCGCACCGCCGCCCATGCCGTTCAAGTCGGCACAAAGATTACCAAGCAGTTCACCGTGCTGGCTGACGCCGCCCCAGATGAAAGTGTTGATCATGTTGAAGGTGGGGGCGTGCACCTTGGTGTACTTCTCGGGGCAGCTGTAGAGGAACTTGGCCACCGCGTGCTGGCCGGCCGTGAAGCCGGTGAAGATCGACATCAGACTTTGCGAGTTCGGCGCGTCGTACGACGAGTTGACGATCGAATGTGGATCGGTGATCACTTCGATCGGTGCAAAGGCGGCCTGACTGCGTGGCAGGTCGGGCCAGACGTAGCACAGGAACACTTGCGACAGCATGCCCTTGAGACCCGCCAGGATGGTATTGGTGGCGCGGTTGGTGAACTCGGGGGCCGAGCCGCGGAAGTCAAAGATCAGCCGGTCACCCGTCTTGGTGAGCTGGCAGTTGATCTTGACCACGCAGTTCTCGCGCAGCGTGGAGTCCTGGATGATGTAGGTGCGCACCGTCATGTCGGGCCACTCGCTGATGCGACGCTTGACCTCGGTACGCACGTTCTCCATCGACAGGCGCAGCGTCGAGACCAGCGACTCGGGGCCGTCGGTGCGCAGCGTCTCCTCGATGCGCTGCTTGATGCGCAAGCAGGCGAACAGCTTGACCTTCATGTCCTCGTACTGCAGCTTGGGCTCGCGCACCGAGTTCTGCAGGAAGGTCAGGATGTCGCGCTTGATCTGGTAGTTCTCGACGACCCGGAACGGGCACATCTTGAGACCTTCGTCGGAAGGGCTCTCTGCCATCGACGGCATGCCGCCCGGCTCGATGGCGCCGTTTTCACCTTCGTGAACCGTGCAAGCCACCCAGCACACGATCTGCCCTTCGTGGAAGATCGGAACGATCATGCTCTGATCGGTGTTGTGGATGTTGCCGTAGCGCGAGTCGTTGTGGATGAAGCCGTCGCCTTCGCGCACACCCACCGACGGGTCGTTGACCCAGTTCTTGATGATGAACTTGATCGGGTGGTGCACCAGCGCCGAGAACACCAGCACGCCGCCCGAACTGGCAATGGCCAGATCACCAGCCGCCGAGTACACGCCGGTGATCAGGTCACCCCACTTGGCGCCAGGAGCGGCACCCATTTGCTCGACCATCTCGAAGCCTTCGTCGCAACCGGCCTGGATGCGATCACGGATCTTCGCCACGGTGCGCGCGTCGCTGACCTTGGCGATGCAATCGTCTTCATACGCGCTGCGCGGCATGAGGTCGTGGTTTTGCATGATCTCGGGATCGGGCCCGAGAAACAGCGTGGTGTCGTTCAGGAATTTCTTGATCAGTGCCACCTCGGCCGCCGTCGGCGTCTTGGCTTTGATTGGCGTTGCGTTTTCGCTCATGTCAGACCTCGTGTAGGGTGTTGAATGCGACGCTCAGGTCGCACTGGCGCGCAGGAACCATGAGGCACCCTGGCGCGCTGCAACGAAATTCCAGCCCGGATCAACCAGGAAGGTCGTGACCTCGGAGGCAACGATCGCAGGGCCTTGGATCTGCACGCCAGGTTCGATGGCCGAGCGGTTCCACACCGGGGTGTCCACCGGGCCTTCGTGTCCGACGAAGTGGCACTTGCGTACGCTCTCGGGCTGTGGGGGCGCCGTGCGCAGTTCAGGAGCCACCGGCTTGATGTCTTCAAACACGATGGTCTCGTGCTCCACGAAGGCCGCCACGCGCATGGTGTTGATGCGAATGCCCGCCTCAGGTGCCTGACTGCCTTCGCCGAAGCGCTTGCCGTAGTCGTTCGAGAACTGAGAAATGATGGACAGCACATCGCCCGGACCGTGCACTTCGTGCTGGCCGATCACGGCAGTGGTCGTCACAAGCTGATTGCCGTAGCGCATGTCGAGCTCGAGGCGGTGCTGGATCTGATCCCGCGCGATGCCCTGACGCAGCAGGTCCTGCGTGCCTTGCTCCTTGAGCTCGGCCACGATGCTGTTGAATCGCGAGTAGTCATCAAAGATGTGACGCGTGTTCGAGTCATACAGCACCATGTACAGAGACTGCTCGTGGATGTGCAACTGGTGCATGTTGCCCGCACCGACTGCCGAGAACACGGAGCTGAGCGGCGGTGCCAGGATCTTGTCGATGCCCAGGTTGCGCGCGATGCCGCAGCCGTGCAACGGCCCGTTGCCGCCGTACGCCAGCATGGTGAATTCCTTGGGGTCG
The DNA here is from genome assembly GCA_947372225.1 of Burkholderiales bacterium. GTDB lineage: Bacteria > Pseudomonadota > Gammaproteobacteria > Burkholderiales > Burkholderiaceae_C > PBB1. The sequence continues at coordinate 9,184 of CANBSV010000049.1, forward strand.
TAGCCCCGGGCTCGCAGTTCGGTGAACAGGCCGTTGGCCATGTTGTCGTCGACCTTCTCGCGAATCATCAGCGCCGCTTCGATCACCGAGCAATCAAGTTCGTCGCACAGCGTGTCCTCGATGGCTGCGGCTGCTCGCCGCGCGTTCAGGGGGATCGAGCCACCCGCGTAGTTCTTGGCATCGAGGTAGCCGAGCAGCAGGTCGGCATCGGTGACAGTGGCGTTCATGCCGCCGCGGTCGTAGCAGGCAGGTCCAGGGTCGGAGCCGGCACTTTGCGGGCCGCACTTCACGGTGTTGTACATGCGGTCGTAGCTGGCAATGGAGCCGCCACCCGCACCCAGTGTGACCAGGTGAACCATCGGCACCGACACCAGCCAACGGTCGATCACCGGGTTGAAGTCGTAGTGCTTCACTCCGCCTTCGACCACGATGCCGATGTCGTAGCTGGTGCCGCCCATGTCGGTGGCCACCACGTTGCCCAGCCCGGCTTGCATGGCCAGATGCTCTGACGCCGCAATACCCGACACAGGACCGGAGTGAATGGTCTGCAGCGCGTCGGTGGAGTTCAACTGGGCCATGCCGCCCGAGTTGTGGATGACCAGCATCGGCTTGTCGTAGCGGTGGGCGCGCAGGTTTTGCTCAAGCGCCGACAGCGCGTGGTACATGGTCGAGTGCAGGTAACCGTCGACGGCAGCTGAGGTCGAACGCACGTACTCGCCCTTGCGACCGGCCACCTGGTGCGACAGGATGATGGGAATGGCTCCCAGCAGGTGCGACGGGTACTCCTCGAACAGGATTTCTTCGATGCGCTGCTCGTGTGCGGGGTTCACCACGCTGTTGACCAGCGCCACCACGATGATCTGGGCGCCACGGTCGACCAGCGACCTGATCTGCGTGCGCACATCGTCTTCGTCGAGCGGCATGACAAGCTTGCCCTCGAAGTCCAGACGCTCGCGCACACCGTAGATCATGTGCGCCGCCACCAGCGGCGCGGGGCGGCTGGCGTTTGGCATGTTCTGTTGAGACAGGGTATCGAGACCGTCGCCGTAGCCGCGTGCGCGGCTCAGCGGCACGGTGGCTTCAAATCCAGCCGTCACGAGCATGCCGATCTTGGGGCCCTTGTGCTCGATCAGCGCGTTGGTACCCAACGTGGTGGCGTAACGGACCGAGTCGACCTCAGACAAGATGGTCTCAAGTTCGAGACCCAGAACCTTGTTGGCCTTGCCCAGGGCTTCGTTGAAGCCCAGTGCCAGATTTTGATGGGTGGTCAGAGCCTTGGCCTCGATGTACCGGCCATCCCAAACCACAAAGCAGTCGGTGAAAGTTCCACCGATGTCCACAGATATGCGTCGCATTTCTTTTCCTTTCGAGCCCGCGCTGGGCGCTTGCTCACATCACTGCCGTCGTGGCGCAGTTAATCAGTGCTTGTGGCCGCCAGCGGTGCCCACCACGGCGGGACCGGTCACGGGTTCCTTGACCTCTTCACGCTGAGACCACTGAGCTCGCAGGGCCGGCAGATCGGGTTGCATGTCGTGCAGCGGCGGATGGCCCGGGATCGCGTACTCGGTCTCGACCTGCGTGCCGCAGCTGGGGCAGTAGTACTCCAGGATGCGCACCCATTCGGGGTCCGGGCTGAAGGTGAACTTGTAGCGGTCAGGGTCGAGGATCGGCGGATGAATCTCGCGCGGGTCGCGGTTGTGCACCAGCATGCCTTCCTTGTAGCTCGCCGTGGCCGGGCCGATGACGTGGTCGCACACCCGGCATTCCCATTGCTCCGCGTCCAGATCGACGCGCAGGTATTCAGTCATCAGAACCTTCATGAACTAGCCTTTCTGTTCAACATGATGTCGCCCGCGTCACTGATGACGAAGGACCAACCGTCCAGCACGCGGCAGGTGAAATAGTCTTCTTCGATGATTGCCGGACCGCTGGCGTGATCGCCCGCCTTGAGCGCGCTCATGCGATAGACCGGAACGTCGATGCGACCGTCCTTGCGCGTGAGCACGTTGCGTACACCTTCGGACAGAGCCGGCGCCAGTTCGACAAACTTGGCGTGGGTGTCCGACTGGGCGCGCAGACGCTTCACGGCCGTCATCTCCAGTTCGACAGAGGCGGCCTTGGCGAGGTCAGCGGGCAGGCTGGGCACAGCCGACAGCACGTGAGTGGACTCCTTGCCACTCGCATCGGTCGCCACCAGCTGGGCATCGATCTCGAAGTCGTCGCCGCTGCAGCCTTCGGCGTACATGTCTCGAACAGCACGCACCTTCAGCAGGGCGTAGGCATCTTCGAGGGCTTCTTGCGTGACTTGGGACAGTGGCTCGCAGTAGCGCTGCGAGATGTCGCACGTGCCGATGCCGTAGGCGCTGAACACCGCGGCCATGTGCGGAATGGCGACCTGGTTGATCCCGGCCACTTCAGCCACGCCGCAAGCGTTGAGCGGGCCGGCGCCACCGAAGGCCAGCAGAACGCTCTTGGGGGATACCTTGGTGAAGCGGCACAACTCGTCTGCGACCTTCGCCTCAAACGCCAACTCCATCTTCTGGAGTGCTTCTTCCAGAGAGATGCCCAGCGGTTGGGCGATGTTGGTGTTGACAGCTGTGGCCGCGCGGTCCAGGTCGAGGCCCATGCCGCCGCCGAAGTACGACTTGGGATCGAGCACCCCCGACAGCAGGCTCGCGTCGGTGATGGTGGCGCTTTGGCCGCCGCGGCCGAAGCACGCTGGCCCTGGCACGGCACCGACACTTTGAGGCCCGATGACGATGCTGCCTTGCTCGACCTTGAAGATCGAGCTGCCACCGGCACCCGCGCTCATGATCTCGCAAAGGGGAATCGACACGCTGATGCCTTCGACGTGACCGCGGCGATCTTCAGCGACCTTGCCGTTGACGAACTGGCCGATGTCGGTGGTGGTGCCGCCAACGTCGATGGCCACCACGTCAGAAAAACCGTACTGCCGCGCGAAGGTCTTCAGACCTTCCATGCCGCCACGCGGACCCGAACTGTAGGTCTTGATGGCAATCGTCTTGGCCACACGCGACGCATCACCGTCGTTGCGGAAGATCAGCAACGGATTCTTGGTGCGGAACTGGCGCAGGCGGTTTTCGGCGTTGTAGAGAAACGCTTCCATGCCCGGGTGAAGGAACGAGTTGATGAGTGCGGTCCAGGTGCGACGCACCTGATCCTTGTCCACGCTCAGGTCGCTGCCGTAGAGCATGGGCACGGCACCCAGCAGGTGGCGCGGGTATTTGCGCAAAGCGATCTTGCGGAAAGCGTTTTCCGTGGCCGCGAAATCGGCGCCACCGAAACTCACCACGATGCGGCTCGCGCCTTGGCCCGTCAGGGCGTTTGTCGCCTTGACCACGGCCATCGCGCCATCGGAGCCGGTGACCAGGGCCGGGTCGAGGTAAACCACCCGGTCGCCGACCAGCGCCGCGTAGACGTCCGGATCGTGGGCGGCGAGTTCAGCCACCAAATCTGCCGCGCCAGCGTTCACGACCAGACCCAGACGTGGGCCCTTGCGCTCGCAAATGGCGTTGGTGCCTTGGGTGGTGGAGTAGCGAATCAGCTCGACTTCTTCTAGCAATCGCTTGACGTCCGGCTTGCCGTAAACGACGCCCGAGGCTTTTTCCAGACCCTCGAAAAAGCACTTGCTCAGGTCGTAAGGCGTGGTGAGCACCTTGGTCTTTTTGACGTCCGAGCCTTCGATGATGCAGATATCGGTCAGCGTTCCGCCGTTGTCGATGTTGATCTGTATGCCCATGGCAGAGTCCCGATGAGTGGTAGTCGACAAATAACGCTCTGACCGCAAAACGCTCGCGGCAGGCATTAGCAATTATGAATTATGAGGGGAGGTAGCGGATGGGGGTAAACGATAGATCGGGTCGATCGGCATGGCACGGGCCCAGCAGACGAACCGAACAATTCAACCCAGGAGCCCTGTATCGCGACCCGATTCCGGGAGCGATACGACGGTCTGCGGCTTCCAACCCTTCTTGCGGTGCTCGGCGATCACGTTGGTGTAGATGCCCCCTCGCACGTACCACCGGGCGGTGATGCGCGCATAGCGCGGCGAAGTCACGCTCACGATGTGGCTGAGGATGTCGTTGGTGACCTTCTCGTGAAAGGCACCCTCGTCGCGGAAGCTCCACATGTACATCTTCAGACTCTTGAGTTCGACGCAAAGTTCATCGGCGACCATGTCAATCACGAAATGCGCGAAATCAGGCTGACCGGTCAGCGGGCACAGACAGGTGAACTCGGGAATCTGAAACTGGATGGTGTAGTCGCGCTGCGGTGCCGGATTCGGGAACACGTGCAGTTGCTTCGACGGTGCCGTCGGCGGGTTCGGTGGCATGGGGCGTTGCACGGGCGCGGCCTTGGCGGTGGCCTGCGTCGCGGCCTTGCGGGTCGCCTTGGCAGTGGTCTGCGGTTTGGCAGAAGTCATGGCAGTGGGGATGAGCGTGGTCAAAGAGGTAGGGCAGGGAGAGGCAGCGAAACGCCTCGATCAGGGAATGCCAACAGCCTTGTGTGTTTGCACGCTGAGGCGCCATTGCGGGTGTGCAAGGCAGTAGTCGATGGCCGCGCGGGTGTTGCGCGAGCGTTCGAGACCGTCCATCGGTTGCAGAAAGAAGAGTTGGAAGTCCAGACCTTCGAACCGCTCGGGCATGGCGTCGGGCTGCGGAAACACCAGCTTGAGCTCGGTGCCGCGCGTGAGCACCAAATCTGCGCCAGCCTTGGGACTCACGCAGATCCAGTCGATGCCGGCTGGGGCGGACTGCGTACCGTTGGTCTCGACGGCGATCTCGAAGCCACAGCGGTGCAGTGCTTCGACCAACGGCCCGTCGAGTTGCAGCAGCGGCTCACCGCCGGTGCACACCACCAGTGGTCGGCCCTGCGAACTGCCGGTGGGCCACAGCGAGGCGACGTGCGCCGCAAGGGCGTCGGCGGAGTCGAACTTGCCGCCGCCGAGGCCATCGGTGCCCACGAAGTCCGTGTCGCAAAACCGGCACACGGCCTGCTCGCGATCGGCTTCGCGTCCGCTCCACAGGTTGCAGCCGGCAAAGCGACAAAACACCGCGGCGCGGCCGGTCTGGCCGCCTTCGCCTTGCAGTGTGTAAAACGCTTCTTTGACCGAGTACGCCATGGTCACACCGGCAGCGCGAGCAAAGCGCCAGGGGCCAACACGATGGCTCCACAGCCCTCGGTTTCGTAAAGATCCACCCGATCCAGCTGAGGAAGTTGGACTCTGGCGTGCGCAAAGATCCAGCGCGCCACGCTGGCGGTGTCGCAGTCAGGGAGGTCGGCAATCTCGTGCAGTGGCTGATGGTCGAGCTGCGTGAAGATCGGATCGAACAAGGTCTTCACGTCGCCGAAGTCGATCGTCCAGCCCATCAGCGCGTCGAGCGGCGCCGACAGATGCAAGCGCAGCGTGTAGGTGTGCCCGTGCAGGCGTCGCAGCTCGCTGCCTTCGGGAGCACGCTTGATCTGCAGGGCGCTGTCGAGCGTCAGTTCTTTCCACACGCGGTAGCGCTCGCCGTCGAACAGCGCTCCGCACGAGGCGGTCTCGTACACCGTCACCCAAGACAGTGAAGGAAGCGCCGGCTTCAGACGCGCCCAGATCCAGCTCGAGAGCAACTCGCTGGTGGGGTTGGCCAGGCCGGCCAAGTCGTTCAGGCAGGCGTGGTCGAGTTGCGCCTGCAGTGGCGCCCAGGCCGCGTCGATGTCGTCGTGGCTGATGGCAGCCGCGATCCCTTGATTGGCATGCAGCACCACTTCGAAGCCGTGCCCGTGCATGCGGCCGCACTTGTGACCCGCGGGTACGCGAGGAAGCACGTGCGCTGCTTGAAAGACATGACGCCGCCACAGGTGGGCGTGGCCCGCCGAATCCATGTCGACGCCACGCCGCGGGGTGCTTTGCAAGCGCAGTTGCTCGATCGGCGGCAGAGCCGGTTGCCGTGCGATCCAGCGCGACAAATTGGCATCGGAAGGTTGCGCGACCTGCTCGTTGAGCAGGTGGTGATCAAGTGGTGCGACGGCTGCTGACAGCTCCTGATGCAGTCGCTGCACTTCACTGCCTTCAAACGCCGCCCAGGGAGCCGGCAACGCGCAGCGCACTTGAACCACGAAACCGTGGCCGTGCAGCCGGGCGGACGGGTGACCGTCTGGCAGCTCGCCGATTTGACGAGCGGCTTCGAACCTTGTCGCGGCGCAAATCAGCGTGTCGACGCTCACGGTGCACCGACCCCGAAGCGAACCAGCAGCGGATCGATCACGCCCGCCTCGGCAAAGCCCTTGGCGCGCAGCAGGCAGGAATCACAGCCACCGCACGGTCGCCCGTCGGGACCGGGGTCATAGCAACTGCTGGTTTGGGAATAGTCGACGCCCAAACGCAGGCCCTCGCGGATGATCTGGGCCTTGTTCAATTGCATCAGCGGCGCGTGGATCTTGAGCCGCCGGGCGCCTTCCACGCCGGCCTTGGTGGCCAGGTTGGCCATCGCCTCAAACGCCGCGATGTATTCAGGCCGGCAATCCGGATAGCCCGAGAAATCAAGCGCGTTCACGCCAATGAAGATGTCGGTGGAGCCCAGCGTTTCGGCCCAGGCCAGGGCGTAGCTCAGGAACACCGTGTTGCGTGCGGGCACATAAGTGATCGGGATGCCATCGGCCATGTCGTCGACCGAGCGACCCTTGGGTACATCGATGTCAGCCGTGAGTGCCGACCCGCCGAAGGCGCGCAGATCAATGCGTGCCACCACATGCCGCGCGGCATGCTGAGTGCGCACGACCGCGTCGGCGGCGCTCAGTTCATGAATGTGCCGTTGCCCGTAGCTGAAGCTGATCGCACACGGCTCGAAGCCCTGCTCGCGCGCGATCGCCAGCACCGTCGACGAATCAAGTCCGCCGCTGAGCAACACCACCGCTGGTGCGTGAGGCGGCACCGCTACTCCCGTTTGCATCCCGCTGACCCTGGTCGCTTTGAACAACGGATGAGTTTAGTGGCGCGGTGGGACCGTGCTGACCCGAATCGCGGCGCCAGGGGGGGTGTGCTAACGTCTTTTGGGGACACATTTTTTCGTTGCTGCGCGCAACGATCTTTGCACCCGCTCTCCCTTTTTCCCTTGGCCGCCGGGCCGCCAAAGCTTTCCAACATGTCCCTGACGTTTCCTTTTTCCGCCATCGTCGGCCAAGACGAAATGAAACTCGCGATCCTGATTGCCGCCGTCGATCCCAGCGTGGGCGGCGTGCTGGTGTTCGGAGACCGCGGCACCGGCAAGTCAACCGCCGTGAGGGCGCTGGCCGCCATGCTGCCCAAGATGCGCGCAGTCATCGGCTGCCGTTACCAGTGTGACCCGGCGTCGGCGGGGGCAGGCTGCGAATCTTGCGCGGCGCTCAAGGGCGGCCCCGGAGCGGCCAAGTCGCACCTGATCCCGGTGCCGGTGGTGGATCTGCCTCTGGGGGCCACCGAAGACCGCGTGGTCGGCGCGCTCGATCTGGAACGCGCGCTGTCGCAAGGCGTCAAGGCCTTCGAGCCCGGATTGCTCGCCCGGGCGAACCGCGGCTTTCTCTACATCGACGAGGTGAACCTGCTCGAAGACCACCTGGTCGATCTGCTGATCGACGTGGCCGCCTCAGGGGAAAACGTTGTCGAGCGCGAGGGCCTGAGCGTGCGCCACCCCGCGCGCTTCGTGCTGGTGGGCAGCGGCAACCCCGAAGAAGGCGAGTTGCGCCCGCAGTTGCTCGACCGCTTCGGTCTGTCGGTGGAAGTCAAGACGCCGACCGATCTGCCGTCGCGCGTCGAGGTGGTGCGCCGCCGCGATCTGTTCGAACGCGATCCGCAAGCCTTCACCGAACAGTGGAAGAAGCAAGACGAGCGGGTGCGCCGCAGCATCACCAAGGGCAAGGCCCAACTGGCCAAGGTGGCGGTCCCCGATGCTGCTCTCGAGCGAGCCGCGCAACTGTGCATGGCGCTGGGCACCGACGGTCTGCGTGGCGAACTCACCTTGATCCGGGCGGCGCGGTCGCTGGCTGCGCTGGAAGGTGACGACGCAGTGGGCGATGCGCATCTCAAGCGCGTGGCGCCGTCGGCGCTGCGTCACCGGTTGCGCCGCAATCCGCTCGATGACGCCGGCTCCACGGTGCGTGTCGATCGCGCGGTGGCTGAGCTGTTCGGAGGATGAGCGTGGCCAGCGGCCAGGCCGCTGAGCGCTGGCAGGCCGCCGCCGCGCCCCTGACGGGCACCGCTCGTCAGGTCGCAGCGTTGTTCGCAGTCGATCCAGCAGGCACCGGTGGCGTGGTCATCCGCGCGCTGGCCACACCGGCACGCGATGCCTGGCTGCATTTGCTGCGCAACTTGCTGCCCGAAGGCACGCCGATGCGGCGCGTGCCCCTGCACATCAATGACGAGCGGTTGCTCGGCGGTCTCGATCTGGCCGCCACATTGCAGGCGGGCCGGCCGGTTGCGCAGCAAGGCGTGCTGACGCTGGCCGACGGCGGCGTGGTGCTGCTGGCGATGGCCGAGCGCCTGGCCCCAGCCACCGCAGCGCGTGTGGCTGCGGTGCTCGACACCCACGAAGTGGCGCTCGAGCGCGAGGGCCTGGCTTCGCGCCACGCCACCCGATTCGGCGTGGTCGCACTCGACGAAGGCCTGAGCGACGAGGAGCGCATGGCGAGCGCATTGCTCGACCGGATGGCTTTTGCCCTGGACTTGCATCCGGTGCTCGGCGATGCGCCGGTGTCGTCCAGCGAGGAGCAACTGGCCGAACTGCCGACCCGCACCGCAGCCGATGTGGCTGCTGCACGAACCCTCCTGCCCAACATCGACGTTGATCTCGAGTGCGTTCAGGCGCTGGTCGCCGCGGCGCTGCAACTCGGCGTGGATTCGATCCGGGCGCCGCTGCTGGCGGTGCGCGTGGCACGTGCCGCCGCGGCGCTCGACGGCCGCCTGTGCCTGATCGACGAAGACGTGGCGCTGGCTGCGGCGCTGGTTCTGGCACCGCGCGCCACGCGCATGCCCTCGGCTCAGCCGCCACCCGATGAGGATCATCCCGAGGCCGAGTCACCGCCTGAGCCGCCGCCCGAGCCGGGTGATCCTGAGGCTGAGCCCCCACCCCCGGACCCCGCCGAGGATCCGCCGGACGAATCTCCCGACGAGTCCGAGCGTCAACCCACGGCCGAAGAGCTGGCCGAACTGGTGCTTGAAGCTGCCCAGGCCGCCATTCCACCCGGGTTGCTGGCCGCGATGCAACTGGGGCTGGAGAAGCGCTCACGCAGCCAGGCCGCAGGCCGGGTCGGCGTGGCCAAGGCCAGCCAGTCACGCGGCCGCCCCCGTGGTGCGCGGCGTGGTGAGCCGCGCGCCGGCGCCCGGCTCAATGTGATTGAAACCTTGCGCGCTGCCGCGCCGTGGCAAAAGTTGCGGCAAGCCGATATGGCTCGCGCGGTGCTGGCGGCCGCCGTCTCGACAGCTTCCCGTGCGGCGCCGACAGCGCCCGTGGCTCGCGTGCAGGTTCGCCGCGACGACTTCCACGTGACCCGCTACCAGCAGCGCAGTGCCACAACCACCGTGTTCGTGGTGGATGCTTCTGGCTCGTCCGCCTTGAACCGGCTGGCCGAGGCCAAGGGCGCCGTCGAGTTGCTGTTGGCCGATTGCTATGTGCGTCGCGATCAGGTCGCGGTGCTGTCGTTTCGCGGGCGCAGTGCCGAGTTGCTGCTGCCGCCCACGCGCTCGCTGGTGCGCGCCAAGCGCAGCCTGGCCGGTTTGCCTGGCGGTGGCGGGACGCCACTCGCCTCAGGCATTGATGCGGCCGCAGCGCTGGGCCAAGCCATCGCCCGACGCGGCGAAACACCCATCGTGGTGCTGCTCACCGACGGGCGCGGCAATGTGTCGCGCGACGGCAGCCCCGGCCGCGCCAGGGCGGCTGAGGATGTCGAGCAGGCAGCACGCCAGTACCGAATGGCCGGTTTGAGCACGCTGCTGATCGACACCTCGCCCCAGCCGCAATCCGCGGCTCAGGAACTGGCACGCACGCTGGGCGCGGCCTATCTGCCGCTGCCTTACGCCGGATCGGCCGCACTGTCGCGCGCGGTGGCGCAGGCGGGTCAGGCGGTGGCGGCTGCGACCTCCACCCGCTAGACGTTCAACTGACATGCCCGAACGTCTGGACTGGACGCGCGACGGACGCGACTGGCCCCACCGCGAGGCCAGCCACTTCGTGCAGGCCGGTGGCGTGCGCTGGCATGTGCAGCGGTTTG